>JAHEXM010000188.1 GCA_023252115.1 Micrococcales bacterium
GCGAACCGCCTTGCCATCCAGCCGTGTACTGGCCAGCGACAGTGTGCAAGCCGATGTCCTGTGGCAGCACGACAGCGGATAGCACCTTCTCTTTTTCAACCCGCACGTTTTCGGCCGAGAACGAAACGGGCTCCTCCATAGCTGTCAGGGCCATGAGTTGAAGCAAGTGATTCTGGATGACGTCGCGAGCGGCGCCAATGCCGTCGTAATAGCCCGCACGACTGCCGATGCCAATGTCCTCAGCCATTGTAATTTGCACATGGTCGACGTAGTGGGCATTCCAAATCGGTTCGAACAGAGTATTCGCGAAACGCAGAGCCAGCAGATTCTGGACTGTCTCTTTGCCCAAGTAGTGGTCGATCCGAAAAACCGACGACGGCGGGAACACTTCATTTACCACGCGGTTGAGTTCTTGAGCGCTTGCCAGGTCGTGACCAAATGGCTTTTCGATAACAACACGTCGCCACGATTCGTTGTCTGATGCAGACAGCCCTGATTGGCGCAGGTGTTCGATCACGGTGGGAAAGAATCCGGGAGGTATTGATAGGTAAAACGCATGGTTTCCATTAGTGCCGCGAACGCGATCTAAGTCATGCAATGTGCGGGCAAGTTCGTCGTATGCCTCGGGATCGGTGAACTCGCCGGCCACGAACCGAATGCCTTCAGCAAGTTGCTGCCAGACGTCTTCGCGGAAAGTCGTTCGTGCATGTTCGCGGACCGAGTCGTGCACGATGCTGATGAAGTCCTCGTGAGCCCAATCCCGGCGGGCAAACCCAACCAGTGCAAATCCAGGCGGAAGTAGTCCACGGTTCGCCAAGTCATAGATGGCGGGCATGAGTTTCTTGCGAGACAAATCGCCGGTTACGCCAAACAGCACGAGTGCGCATGGTCCAGCAATGCGCGGAAGCCGGCGATCGAGTGGATCTCGCAATGGATTGGACGTGGCCCCATCGCTTTGGGCCACGTCCAATCTTTTAACGTTTCTACTCATGCTCGGACCGTAGCGCTCACGCCTTTCGGGCAGCGAGTGCCTTGCGAACGTTGTCGAGCAGGTCGTCCCATGCTTCGACAAACTTTTCGACACCCTCTGTCTCGAGTTCCTCGAATACGGCTGGCAAGTCAACGCCAACTGCGGTGAGCTTGTCGAACACTTCTTGTGCCTGCGCTTGCGTACCCGAAATCGTGTCGCCATTCACGTGACCGTGAGCGGCAACTGCGTTCATGGTTGCCTCGGGCATCGTGTTGACCAAACCTGGACCCGCAAGCTCAACGACATAACGGTCGTCCGGGTAGGCGGGGTCCTTAACACCGGTCGACGCCCACAATGGACGCTGCGGAACAGCACCCGCTGATTCCAGTGCCTTCCAACGTTCAGACGCACGCAGCTTCTCGTATGCACCCCACGCGAGGCGCGCATTCGCGATGCCCGCTTGACCGGCCAGCGACGCGGCTTCTTCGTTGCCGATCTTGCCAAGTGCAGCATCAACAGCCGAGTCCACGCGACTGACGAAGAACGACGCCACGGAGTGAATCTTGGAAAGATCCAAGCCAGCTGCTTTCGCTTGCTCAAGGCCGGTTAGCCATGCATCGATGACCGCTTCGTAACGCTCAACCGAGAAAATCAGGGTGACGTTTACGCTGATGCCAGCCGCGATTGTCGCCGTGATTGCTGGAAGACCCTCGACCGTTGCTGGGATCTTGATGAGCACGTTCTCGCGATCCACCAACCAGTGAAGTGCACTCGCTTCAGCAATCGTTGCCGTTGTTTGACGCGCCAGGCGTGGGTCAACTTCGATTGAGACTCGGCCATCGAAGCCCTTGGTCTTGTCGTAAGTCGCTTTGAAGATGTCACATGCCCAACGCACATCGAACGCCGTCATTGCGCGGATCGATTCCTCAGTGCTGCAGCCACGAATTGCCAGGTCGGCAACTTGCGCCGCGTATTCCTCGGAACCACCCGAGATCGCTTTGTCGAAGATCGACGGGTTGGTTGTCACACCGACAACCGAGCTGGTTGTGAGCAGCTCGGCCAAGCTTCCTGAGGTCAGGCGCTCACGCGAGAGGTCATCGAGCCAAACGGATACTCCGACTTCGGAGAGATCCTTCAAGTGATCTGCCATTTTTCTTTCCTCCATTTAGGAATTGATCAGGGTGGTATTTGTTCTGCCGCTATGCGCCGGCGGCTGCGATGGACTCCTTGGCTGCTTCGACGACATGGTCAACAGTGAAGCCAAATTCCTTCATCAGCAGTGCACCGTCTGCCGACGCGCCATAGTGCTCAAGGCTGACTGGTCGACCCGCGTCACCCAAAATTTGGTACCAGGGAGTGGCAAGGCCCGCTTCAACTGAAACGCGAGCCTTGACCGCCGACGGAATAACCGATTCTTGGTATGCCTCATCCTGTTCGTAGAACCATTCAAAGCAAGGCATCGAGATTGCCCGAGCTGAAATTCCCTGCTTTTCAAGTTCTTCGGCGGCGCCAACGGCCAACTGAACTTCTGATCCAGTTCCGATTATGAGTACTTGAGGATCACCTGACGCTTCTTTAATGATGTATGCGCCCTTTGCTGTGTCCGCGTTCTGATCATAGACCGGCAGGTTCTGGCGGCTAAGGACCAAACCTGTGGGCTGACGACGCTTGATGATCGTTGCCCAGGCAACTGCAGTTTCGTTTGCATCTGCTGGGCGAACAATGTCGAGATTCGGAATCGCGCGGTATGCCGTCAGGTGCTCGACCGGTTGGTGAGTTGGGCCGTCTTCACCCAAACCAATTGAGTCGTGCGTCCACACGTAGGTAACCGGGTAGTGCGACAACGCTGCAACGCGAACTGCACCTCGCATGTAGTCGGCGAACGTGAAGAACGTTCCGCCGTACACCTTGCTGAGGTCGCCGACTGAGATGCCGTTAAGAACCGCGCCCATCCCATGTTCGCGAACACCGAAGTGAATGATCCGGCCGAAGGGGGATGAACCATCAACTGGCGATCCTTCTGGCTCGAAGGACAATCCGCCTTCGATGCTCGTGTTATTACTACCTGCCAGGTCCGCAGAGCCACCCCAGAACTCTGGAAGCACTCCGGCGATTGCATTAATCACCTTGCCGGAAGCAACGCGGGTTGCGACAGCTGTTCCGCTTTCAAAGACTGGGATCGCTGAGTCAAAGCTGTCTGGTAGGCCGTTTGCGAGCAGGCGGTCGAGAAGGGCGGCCTTCTCGGCATGGTGATTGCGCCACTCGTTGTATTTGAGATTCCATTTTTCGTGTGCCTCGACACCACGGCCTTGCACCTCACGAGCATGTGCCAAGACCTCATCCGAAACCTGGAAGCTCTTGTCCGGATCGAAACCAAGAATCTCTTTAACAGCGGCCACCTCGTCGGCGCCTAAGTCCGCACCGTGAGCCTTGCCGGTGTTCTGCAGTTTCGGCGCGGGCCATCCGATGATTGAGCGCATCCGGATGATGGTCGGGCGATGTATGTCGGCCTTACCCTCTTCGATTGCCGCGTTAACCGCGTCAATGTCGATACTGCCGTTTGGTAGCAAATCGGTGTGCAACGTCTGCCAGCCATAACCCTCATAACGCTTGAGGACATCCTCAGTAAAGGCGACATCTGTATTGCCCTCGATCGAGATGTGGTTGTCGTCGTACAGCACGATCAGGTTGCCAAGCTTTTGCGTTCCGCCGAGCGAGCATGCTTCTGATGAGATGCCTTCTTCGAGGCAGCCGTCGCCGGCAATGACGTAGATGAAGTGGTCGAACGGGCTCTCGCCTGGTGCTGCTCCGGAGTCAAGCATTCCACGCACGTAACGGGTGTCCATTGCCATGCCGACTGCGTTTGAAATGCCCTGGCCGAGTGGACCGGTGGTGACCTCGACTCCAGCGGTGTGGCCATATTCGGGGTGCCCTGGCGTGAGGCTGCCCCAGGTGCGGAACTTCTCAAGGTCGTCGAGCTCAACGCCGTATCCGGAAAAGAAGAGCTGGATATAGAGAGTCAGACTCGAGTGGCCTGCTGATAGGACAAATCGGTCTCGACCGAGCCATTTCGGGTCCTGCGGATCGTGCTTCATGATGCGCTGAAAGAGCAGGGTGGACACGGGTGCCAGGCTCATTGCAGTGCCTGGGTGGCCGTTTCCGGTCTTGTGAACAGCGTCTGCAGCCAGCACTCTGGCGGTAGCTACGGTGCGTTCGTCGAGCTCGTTCCATTCCAGCGGCTGGGTCACGGCCGGTCCTTCCAATAAGAGGTTTCGAGGAGCCGCGAGCGTAGCGAGATTTTGATAGGTGAAGGGCAGTCAAATGTCTCGGGCGGAGCAGCGGACTAGCGGGGGGTTCGCCAGATACAGTGGACCCGCATGCGGTTCGCGGGGCCGCTCGAAGCAATCGACCGAAACGAGGGGGATGGCTGGCGTGTCCACTGTTGATTCACGCGCCTCCATTAGTCCCGAGGTTTCCCGAGCACCGCGAAGCCGGATTTCGGCGTATATCGCACTTACAAAGCCCAGAATCATTGAGCTTTTGCTCGATACCACGATCCCAACCATGTTTTTGACTGCCCACGGTTTGCCCGGCTTGTGGCTGACTCTGGCCACGCTGACCGGTGGTTGCCTCGCCGCGGGCGGGGCCAACACCCTCAATTCGTACTTCGATCGCGATATCGACAAGTTGATGA
>JAHEXM010000189.1:0-551 GCA_023252115.1 Micrococcales bacterium
GTATGGGTAGCCACCATTTCCGTACGGTGGTCGCAGCATGACCGGTGCAGTTCCAAAGACCTTGCCGTAGATCTTTTGAGGTCGGCAGATTTCGTAGGCCTTATCAGTCGAGGAGGCAGTGAGGGATTTGTGAGTCATTGTGTGGTTCTGGACAGAGCCACCGAATGCGGTGATCTTCTTGAAATAGTCCCAGTCGTATTTGCTGACGTCATCCGTCAGGAATGCAGTAACGGGGATCTTCATCCGTTGAACAACGCGCAGCGCTGCAGCTTCTTTGGTAACTCCATCGTCAATCGAGATAAAGAAAACCGGCTTTCGGGTCTTGATCGAGAAGTAACGCTTGAGCTGCCAAGAAATGTGAGGTTGGGTTTTCGGGGTCGCGGTCGGTAAGAGATCCTCGGTTCGTGGCGTTGCCGCCAACTCACTCGGAGATACCGGCTGCGACGAAGCAACGGTGGAAGCCGAAAGTGAGGCGGCATCGGGTTCGCTCGCACACGCGGCCATCGTGGGCAGCACCAATAGCACTACGGCCAAGCAGCGCCACCGAGTGC
>JAHEXM010000189.1:561-4662 GCA_023252115.1 Micrococcales bacterium
GGGACGCAGTCAGACCCCGTTGTAGAAATTCGGAGGTGTCCAGCCCAAGAACGTCAATCCCCACGTGCTTTGCATCGTCGCGTACGAGAGCAGGGAGGCTTTTCCTGGTGCAAGCACGTCGGTGGAAATCAACATGTTGCTGCCCAACGACAACGCAACGTGTCCAGTGCTCCCGCTGGCCCAAAACAGCAGCGCGCCGGGCGGAGGAGTCCCGGTCGCGTGTTTGAACTGGGCTGGCATGTTGTTCCACATGTGAATCGCGGTCGGTGAGCCACCGTTCCAGCCGTAGTCGAGAGTGACGAATCGCAGGCACAGCCGCCGCCAGTTCTGAGACGGTGCCGACACTTCGGCCAATGCGCGCCTCATCGCATCTTGGCAACTGACTGGGTTCGACCGAATGCCAGTGAATCCGCAGCTCGGCACCTCGGTAGTCGAAAACCCTGCGAGCCCGTCATTGCAGCCGGAACCGAATGCGTTGGATTGTGATGCACTGCGAAGTGGCGTAGCTCCCACCAATCCGGCAATAGCCTTGGTTGCAAAGGACTCCCAACGGGCAACATTTTTGGCATGCGGCCGTCGGGCCAGTTGCCGGCTTACGTCGGCGACCTGAAGTGTCTGCCAACCGGACAGTGCCATCAACTGCTCGTAGAACTTGTCGGTCGCTTGAGCGCGCAGTGGATAGATCGACTTTGCAACCCCAGATGATGGCCGAAACAGGCCTCGAGATCGGGCGGGCCCAGTTCGCTTATTGATCAGCCCCGATTCTTGCTTGGCTACTGCAACGGCTATGACCTGCCCACGCAACGGAATCCGATTCGCTATCCCCCGTTGAACGATTATCTTGGCGTTGGCCTTCTGAGAAGCGCTCAGATGTAGCGATGAGGGAACGGTGCCGACCGCGTCGATATTACTGGCCAAGCACAGCCCACCTGCTTGCGATGTCGCAGCCGAAGACGCCTGCGCGGTTGCAGCCGATGCGGGTTTTGTCGCTAACACTGGGACGGTCAGAGCCAAGATGCACCCAAAGGCTAATCCGGTGCTTATTTGGCCTGTCGAAATGCCCACAAATAACAGTGTTGTGATCGCGCGAGAGTCATGGCTAGGGACGTCACCCGAATGCCACGCCTAGACCAACAGACCGTTTCAGTTCACATCGCCGTTGATGCTGCGACTACTCTTGCCCGCATGGGAGAACCCGCTGCCAGTTGCAGCGTCGAAGTGACAGCCGATGGCGTGGAAATCGACCTTTTGCTCAGTGATGCGGCTGTGTCCGAACTCGCATCCACGGGTCGCTTTGACTTTCGTCTCGGCGATGAGCACATCTGGTTTGAGCAACCTGCGACTGACTCAGTCGGCAAGATCACGCGAGTCGTCTTGCGCCGCCGCCTGAGTACGTAGAAAAAAAGCCGCACCGAGGCCACATTTCACCCGCTCAGCCTGAACTGTGCTGGCTTGACGTGGGGCGATGCTTGATCAGTTGGCGACGGTGGGGCAAGGTACGCACACTCCTAGTGAAAGGTAGATCCTTCGTGCTTCTTCAATCGAAAACAACCAAGACTCTCGTCTTGGTGTCATCGGCAGGTATCGCAGTTGCAGCTTTGGCTGGATGTTCCAAGGACAACTCGAACCCGACACCAACATCAGCAAGCCCGACAATCACCGAGGCATCGCCCACAGCGAGTCCAACGGTTTCGCCGGCCGCGAATGCGTGCACTAATACTGCGATTACCGCAGTACTGCCGAAGGGCACGACAGTGATTGCATACAAGTGCGCAGGTGGTTATGCAGGTGGAACTTCCTCCAGTACCAGTGGCGGCAAGAAGTCTGGCTTTATCTTGAAGTCGGAAAATGGCAAGTGGGTCGTTGTCACGGGCAGCGTGTGTGGCGCAGCGTCTGCCGGTCTGCCACCCGAGATCCTGGCGTACTGCACAGCTCCAACAAGCTGACAAAATAGTCCCGCTTTGCTGCCGGGAAACACAACAGAAGTTGTTGTTTCGTATCCGACGGCGAAGCGGGACTTTTGCTTAGTTGTGAATACGCGCCGCGTCAGGCGGTTCGCCGTAAACGCCGCGACCCTTGATCTTGAGTTGTTTGAGCCAGTCGAACGCAATCGAGTACGACTCAGCGTTGTTCTCGATTGACCGACCAAAGTCGTACGGCATGATTCCCGGCGGCCATTTCGCAGGCACATACAAAATCGTTCGATCCGCGTAATGCTGCAAGTCGCGTTTGACCTGAACTGTTGACATCAACGCAATTGCGCGCAACAGAGCATGCGGCAAAGTTGGATGAGTCGCTGGCGCAAAGAGATTGAATCCGCAGTCCAAAACCACAATTGTTTCGGCACCCAGTTCAGCTGCGACACCAATTGGCACGTTAGACAGGATGCCGCCATCCATTAGTTGCCTGCCTTCGCGCTCCACAAATGGAAACACTCCCGGAATTGCCACACTGGCCATTAACGCGGAAATCAAGTCACCTTCCTGAAGCGTGACTAAGTCCCCGGATTCGACGTCGGTAGCAACGGCAACAAGCGGTAACTCCAAATCGGCAAAGTCGCGACTTGGGGTTGACCGCTCGAGCATCTCGCGAAGTGGCGTGGGGTCTGCAACGCCTTGTCGAAGCAACGACAGGTTGAGCATCATTTGCTGCACTGAACCGAAGACGTCGTTACGGGTAACGAGCGACCAGAATGCGCCTAACCGGTCCGCAGCTGTATCTGGTGTTTCAGCAACGATGGTTGCGTTAAGGGAACCAACTGAGGTTCCAACCACGAAGTCCGGCTGAATGTCCGTTCGCGCAAGTGCTCTGAGTTGCCCAACTTGAATTGACCCAAACGAACCACCACCGCCAAATGCATAGGCAATTGGTTTCGGCAGTTTGCTCAGGAGCTTGATCACAGCTTTATCTTGCCCAACTATGAGGCGATGTGCTCGATTTGCGATCCGTTAGCCAGCCAACGGTGCAGCAGAGGGCGCCTTAGCCAGTTGTGGGAACCATGCGTTCATCCAGTCAAATGCGGGAAAGCCGGGAACTGGCGAACTAATTGGCGCGGCACTGCCAGTCGGTGTGCCGAAGTGAATGAAATGACTTGGCCAAGCCGGATCGTTGCGAGTGATGATGCGAACCCGCAGTGGGCCAGACGAGTAGTTGTCTTCGGTGACCGTTATCGAGTCAGGTCCGACCGCTTCTACATAGGCGACGTGTCCTGCCCAACTGACGTTGGGCGAACCACTCATCCACTGAGCAACGGATCCTGCAGTTGGAACTTTGTCGACCAAGTAGTGGTGGGCACGTGCATCGTGCGCCCAATCAGTTCCGTTGTGCATGTCTTGTAAGCGGCGCGGCATGCCGTCACGAATGAGGCGATAAGCAACATAGTTAGTGCAGTTGTGCCCGCCTGCCATTGTCCAAAACGAATGCTCCGCCACTGCGCCGTAGCCGGTCTTGTCGCAATGAAAGTCGAAACCGGTGCACACCACGCGGTCTTTTGCCTCGGCCGGAGCGGCAGCGACAATAGGTACAGCAATTGCTCCGGCAATTGCCGCCACTACAAAATAACGAGTCTTTGGGGGGCGTGCGACAGTACGAGTCCTGCGCTTTGACATAGCTCTCCCTACGGATTCTCATCCGATCAACCCAAATGACAAGACCGGTGAAATATCCGTTCCTCTACGAAGGTCAGGACGCGCCCAGTAGCGCGGTACGTTCCGTGATCTGACTCACGTGTACGACCTGCGGCGCTCAACAACCCGATCGGGTGACGGTTGTCGATGCGGGCTGACAGCACAGGGCCACGGGTCGCACACCCTGTGCAACGTTTAGTAAGTGCCTGACTAGCCCCAAATCGGCAATCTTCCCTAGGTGATCTTCAGGATCCTCACAGCGGCGTCAAAGGAAGACCCGCAAATGTGACGGTCATGACCACAACGAGTGTGAGCTCCGACCCGGTAAATTCTGCTGCGACCTGTGCACCCGATGTCGAAGTGACAGTGCCCGTTTTCAATGAACAGCGTGCACTCGATCGCAATATTCGCCGACTCAACAGTTATCTCGCACATAGCTTTCCGTTTACTTATCGAATCACAATCGCCAATAACG
>JAHEXM010000190.1 GCA_023252115.1 Micrococcales bacterium
TGCATATGGCTACGGGACCGGATACGGAGATGGTGTTGGTACAACAGTTATGGCGCTGGGTCGCCAATCCACTGGAAAGATCGTGGCTGGTGGCTACTTCCAAACCATCAATGGTCAAGATGCATTCCGCATCCTGCGTCTCGGCGGCGCAGCGCACGCGCAATCGATCGCCTTCACCACCCCAGCTGATGCCTCGATATCGGCTGGGACCAAGACCGTGACGGCAGCCGCCCATTCAGATTTCTCGACGTTCTTCCCGTTGGAAGTGTCATTCGCATCGTTGACACCTCAGGTCTGCTCGACCAACAGCGTCGCAGTCAATGCCCAGGCGACGGTGACTCTGCTCGCGCCCGGCACATGCACGGTGAGGGCGACTCAGTCGGGGGATTCGACGTGGGCTGCGGCCGCGCCCGTCGACAAGTCCTTCACCGTCACGCCTCTCGTGTTGGCACAAACCCCAGCCGGCAACTGCTCCAATCTGAA
The DNA here is from genome assembly GCA_023252115.1 of Micrococcales bacterium. Taxonomy (GTDB): domain Bacteria; phylum Actinomycetota; class Actinomycetes; order S36-B12; family UBA10799; genus JAHEXM01. The sequence goes on from JAHEXM010000190.1 coordinate 484, forward strand.
GCTGCCGAGCAAACTGAAGAAAAACAAGACGACGACACTCTTGAAGAAGAAGGGCTGTCTCACCAACGCCGGGCAGCGCATCAAAGTTAGGGCCCAGTCGACCCGCGACTTAGAACGCGCGGTCACTTATCGGCTGGTCACGAAGAAGAACGGGTTGGTGAGCATTCGCCCGACGAAGAAGTCCGGGATCATTGTCACGTTGTTTGCCCCCGCGACTGGTAACTACAGTGCATATGAGTCCTCGAAGGTTTACCGCATCAAATAGGGACCCGTTCATCACCGCTTTCCGCGCCTCCCGCCATGCCTTTGCGCGCCGCGCGGTCCAAAACGCCCGGCGTGTCTCGCCGGCAGACGCGGAAAGCGCAGAAGTTACTGCTTGGACAGTTCGACGGCGGTACCCATGCGCTCGGTCAGCCACGCTGCCTGGATCAGCCAATCCTGAGCCCACACCAGCGATGCGACGTCACCGCCAACTCCGGGATCGGTTCTGTTCTGCCAGTCGCGCAAGCAATCGGCAACAGCCGATCGCAAGCGCGCGACGTTGTCGGCGGCAGATGGTGAGTGAGGTTCGTCTGACCGCAACACGCTCAGCATTCGTGACTTCACATCTTCGGCAACTTCGACAAAAGCTGCCTTGCTTTCCGCGTTCCCGCCGGTATCAGCCGGATTGATGCGAGCGTGGGCGGCCACGATGTCACCGGCATAAATGAGGTGCTCGCTGATATTGATAGCCGTACGCCACAGTGCAACTTCCGACGTTCCCGGATTTCGCTGGCTGATCGCCAGATCGAATGTTTCCGAGGTCAATCGCCACTCATCGCCGGCTACGTCTCGCGCATGGACGAGGGCATCATCAGTTGCCGGCCCCTGGGTCAGCCTGCGGTAAGACCACACAAAGTAGGCAGTAGCCCCGGTCATCGCCGAATCAAGGCGCTTCCGCACCAGCGTGGCTACCCCTCGCGGCCACAACAGGACGCTGACGAACAGGCTGACGGCCACAGCAAGCGTGATATCAAGCAGCCGGTACTCAGCCGTCTGATAGCGACTGGGAATCGCCAATGCGAACAGAGTTACGCCGAAGACCGTGAACGATCCCTGGCCGAGGGCAAACGAAATGGCATCTGGCGTATAGGCGGCGAGGAAAACCGTAACGGGTAGAAGTGCAAACAGCACAAGTCGATCGTTTCCGAGGACAGTGACAAGACCCACGCTGACTATAAAGCCGCCGATAGTCCCCACCAACATGCTTAAAGCGCGGCCTCGAGTGCCCGCTGCATCGAATCGCAAAGCGGTCAGCGTTCCGAGGACGATCCAAAATCCGTGATCAATGCCGAGCTCCAGAACAAGCAAGACAGCAATGCCAACAGCAATCGAGCTCCGGATCGAATTGCGAAACCACGGCGAGTGAATCGTGAACTGCGCGCGTAATTGCTTCATCGCGCCCTGAGTCTTTGGTGTTTCAAGCGGCGTTTGCCTGCCACCAATGACCACTGTTGTTTCGCCAGTCGATTTGTGCCGAGTAGCTCCCGCCACATCGACTGCTAAAGACTGCGCCGACCAGGCGGCCATCCGAACCCGGTATGACGCATCAAGAGTGGGCAGCACTGATTCGGAATCGCCCTCAGCGAACTGTTGAGTCGCCCAACGCTCGGTCTCCTTTTCGTGTCGGGCGCGGGCAACATCAAGAACCGATGCACTTGGTGGCGCAGTGCCATCACGAAGTGCGGTTGCCGATTCGGCTAGGACTTGGCTCACTGATGAAGCAAGTGCCTGATCGCTTAGCGCCAGGTCGTCTGACGCAGCGCCGTCGTGTTCGGTTGGCCACTTGATCAAAGTGACGAGGCGATTCATTTCCGAGACAGCAGTCATCATGGAACGATCCCGCGGTGTCGCAGCAGCGGGACGCAAGAGCGCACCGTCGTACACCTCTCGCAATGAGGAATTGGCTTTGTGAAGCGCCTCAACATTTGCGTCAGCCGCTACGACGGTCGAATCCGCGACGGCCCATTTGCCGGTTACGGCTTGAGCTGCAGCCAAGAGGGCATCGGTCATTCGAGCGCGGATGGCACTCAGGTCGTAACTCGGCCACAGCACAAGGGCACCGATCGTTGCGGCGATGACACCGATGCCCCAACCGAGACACCGAAGGCCCGTCTGCGCCAAATCAGGCGACGCGGTCATCGCCAACATCAGGGGCAGCAGAAGAACGCTGCTTGAAGCAGCGACATAGCCACGGAGCACGCCAGCAAACGTGATGGCAAAAGTAATTGCCAGGGCAAAGATGACGGCAAATAGAACGTGCCCACTAAGGAGCGAACCGATCGCTACCAATGGGATACCGGCCCCCCCAGCGATCAAATACGCCAATGCCCGGTCCCGGGGCGGACCCCCAAAGTCGGCGAACACCAACAACGTGAAGACACAAAATGCTGCGTACGAAGCAGATATAGGCTGATGGAGCACTTCAACCACAAATGCGTACGTGATCGGTTGCACGACGGCAGCACGTGCAGCACGCCGCAGCATCAGATGCCCCGGGTCGCGCAGCTTCACGAATGCTCCTGACGTGGGCCATGGTTGTTATCGGCAGCGACAGTCTGACAATGTGGGTACTCGAAAGCATCTTTGCCGGCCGTGGATGGGAATCCCTGATGACCAATCAAGCTGACGCTGCGCTGATCAAGACGTTCTACGAGGCGTTTTCGCGCCACGATGCGGAGGCGATGGCCAGCTGTTACCACGCGGATGTTGTCTTCAAGGACCCCGCGTTTGGTGAATTGCGCGGGGAATCGGTGGCCGATATGTGGCGGATGCTGACCAAACTGAGCAAAGACCTCAAGGTCAAGGCTTCTGGTATCTCGGTCAAAGGCGGCGTCGGTCACGCGCATTGGGATGCCGATTACACATTTAGTGCGACGCGACGCAAAGTCCACAATTCGATTGATTCAACGTTTGAATTCAAAGACGGATTGATCTACCGCCAGACGGATGCCTTCGACTTCCAAAAATGGTCGAGTCAAGCATTTGGCCCGGTGGGATCAGTACTTGGTCGCACGCCAGTCCTGCCATTTGCCGTGACCCGGTTTGCGCGTCGCAATCTGTCGCAGTTTCAAGCTAAGCAAGCAAAGAAAAAGCACGCAGTGAAAAAGCCGCCCAGCAAGAGCAACTAGCTTCTTGCGCGCTACTTACAGACCGGGTCGTACTGCTTGGCGTACGGGCTATTGCACTCGTACTTTTTGCCCAGTGCCTTGCCCTGTGCTTCGTTCTGCGGTGCGGCCGGGGCAACAGGTGCGGCCGGCGCGGCAGCAGCAGGTGCAGAAACGGTCGGGGTGGTGGTGACTGTCACGGTGGGTGCAGGGGTCGATTGACTCGAACAACCAGCCAGCGCAACCACACCAACAAAACCGGCACCGATGAGTTTGATGGACGTGCGCATGGCTTCTCCTAGCAAGGCGTCGTGGTGATCGTGATCAAGAGGCTAGTAAGTTTTGGCCGATGTTTCAGGTCGGCAGATTGCTTCGTTCACTCGGCTGACCGCAACATTGACGATCAGATGCACCTAAGCTTCCATGCATGCCTTCTGTAGCCGACGTAGTGCAGGCAGTCGAGGCGCTCTACCCGCCCGGCTTGGCTGAATCGTGGGATGCAGTCGGGTTGGTGTGCGGACGCCCCGATGCCGAGGTGACATCGATCGCTGTCTGCATTGATCCGACCGAAGTTGTCGTCGAATCAGCACTTGCCTCCGGTGCGAACTTCATCCTTGCTCACCACCCGTTGCTGCTTTCCGGAGTGAACGGACTTGCGGCCACCGATAGCAAGGGCCGCACACTGCATCGACTGATTGAAGCGGGTTGCGCTTTGATGACCGCGCACACGAATGCCGATTCGGCTGCCCCCGGTGTCTCTGATGCGTTGGCTGCCGCACTAGGCATCGAAGTGACGGGGCCGCTCGAGGCAGTGTCGGCTGTTTCGCTCCACAAGCTGGTGGTGTTCGTACCGCTGGCAAATATCGAGGCCGTCATAGACGCGCTGGCCGAAGCGGGAGCTGGAGCAATCGGTGACTATGACCGGTGCGCGTACTGGGTCGATGGCACGGGAACATTTCGACCGTTGCCTGGAGCCAGCCCACACGTCGGATCGGTCGGGGCAGTCGAATCAGTGAACGAGTCACGACTGG
>JAHEXM010000191.1 GCA_023252115.1 Micrococcales bacterium
GCGTGGTGCTGATCTGGTCCAAAATCGAGCGGTCCAAGTCAGGCTCACCTGGGAACAAGCTGGGGTCATACAGCTGTCCACGTAGCCACTCACCCTCGCCCAGACCTTGCAACCCAGCTTTCAGGCGCTCAATGACTTCATCAAACGAGCTGTTCTCAATCGCCGAGCAGTTGATGTAAGGATCCACCAGAACTGTTGACCACAAGTGCATGTGCGGTTCAACAAAGCCGGGAACGACGACTCGATCTCCAACCTCAACAGTTTCGGTATCGGTTCCGCGCAGTCCCTCAAGATCCTCGGCAGATCCAAGCGCGACGATCGATCCATCTTTGATGGCCATGCCACCAGCAGTTGGCTGCGCTGAATTGCCGGTTGCGATCGATCCGAAGACCAACTGATCGGCCTTGCCGGTGAATCGACTGGGGAAGCGCGAGGCGGCCATTGCGAGCGGATATTCCTTCATTTCCGGCACATAGAGCTTGCCGACCATCGCATCTGCGAACAGCTTCGAGGTATGGACATGGGAGCAGGAACAAGTCAATGAGGTCATCCCTAGAAACTAGGGGTTCGACCGCTGGATTGCCGGTCGAGCGAGTGCAGTTACGCCGCGCGCGTGATCGCGATCAGGCAATGACGCGGCCGAAGGCAGCGGGATGCGAATAGTGACCGGATTTGTAGTTGTCAGTGACAACGCCACGGGCCGTGTTGGCAGCCTCGACAAATAGCCCCGAAGCCGGATCGACAACGATTCCCACATGGTCGATCGCATTCGGCCGGCCATCCGTGCCGTTGTTAAATCGCCAAAAGATCAAGTCGCCAGGGGCAGCTTGAGCCGATGAAACGGGAAGCACCCAACGACGAGAGGTTGCCTGGTCCTGCGCCAGCATCAGCGGCCACCGGGAACCTGCCTCGTGCCATGAACGCCATGAGAATCCGTTGCAGCCGTACGTCGGGCCAGTGCCGCCTGACGATACGTACCGATGACCGACCTGCGACAGGGCGAACTTGACGGCAACAATTGCCTGCGCTGATCCACCCGGTGGAATGTTGCCGCTGAATGGTTTTCCATCGGCCGCGTCACGCGCAGCTTGTTCGATCGCGATTCGTTGCTGTTCGGCGAGCAGTCTGTTGTAGGTGGCGTTGATAACTCGACGATTCGCTGCGGCAGCTTTCACTGCGAGTTTGCGTTTAGCGATGATTGTCTCGACGGACTGCTGTGCCTCGATAGCGGCCGTGTGCGCATCTTGGGCATCCTTTGCCCGAGCATCTGCGTTGGCTTGCTTCTCTTTCGCCGAATCCTGCAGCTGCTGCAGTTGTTGCAGCTTGAGTTTCAACGCATGCTGGGCAGCAGCCATACGATCAAGGGCATACCCGTTGCCTCGAGCCATCCGGCGAACTGACGAAAGCTGGACAGCAAACTGGCTGGGATCTTGCGATTGCAACAGAATTTCGAGTTCCTGGTACTCGCCGCCAGCTTTGTAGACTTGACTGGCCAGCGAACTGATCTGGACTTTGAGTCCCGCGATTTGGTTTTGAACCTGCACGACCTGCTGTTGTTGGGCAGCAACTGCAGCCTGCGCAGCGGCAAGCGCTGCCTCGGCATCTTTGACTGCCTGTTGCGCAGCGACAACACCAGCTTGGGCAGACGTAACTTTTGCTTGAGCGACCGGCAAGTCCTTTGCTGCATCTTCCAGTGCGTTGTCAGCATCGAGTACGGCATGGGCAGCTTGGGATAGTTGCTGGCTGGTAGATTGAACTTGCTTGTCGATCTTAGATGCCGGCGCTGCGGCTGGTGCCGTACCCGGTTGGCCCGCTGCCGTTCCAGCGCTGACGGCCAATGTCCCCAAAGCAGCAACGCACGTGACTACCGCGACGACGCGCGTGCGTCTTTGCGGTAATGCTGCCTGGTGCAGCACTTGTCTTGGATTCGTACGTGGCACAGCCTGCCTCCCCACGGCTCACCGCGAGACTATCCCTGAAATGGCGAGATTTCGGTGACCTCGATCGCCGCCGAGTCGCAATAATGCGAGCATTTTCAGGCACCTGTTTTCGCAGGTGAAACAGGGTGACTCTCGGGTTGTTCACGACACGGCCACAATCGGACTCGGCGCCGGCTCGTAGGCTGGAGCTGCTATGAGTCGCAAAGAGCTGTGGGATCAGGTTGACGCCAACCTGTACGACGTCTTGGCTATCCCAGTCTCTGCAAACGACGCTGCGATCCAGGAGGCCTGGCGCGCAGCAGCCAAGCGGACCCATCCTGATCTTGGCGGAACCGTTTCGGATTTTCAGGCTGCCGAAATCGCCTATCAAGTCCTCTCGGATCCAGACTTGCGGCTTCGCTATGACCAGGCAACTCTTCCGCCTGCGCAGCGCCGGGTGTCCCCCACCTGGACACCACCCTCGAGCCAGCCCACTAATTCCGGGCCTTTCGTTCCACGCAGTCAGTGGACGGCCTCGAATTTCGGAACGTGGCAACCACGTCAGACACAACAAGAACCTCCCGTTCCGTCACCGCCCCCACGTCATTGGAATCCGTGGTTGGTGGCATTGGCAATCGGCGTGGTCTTCGCCATTGTGATCGCATCGGCAGTGTTGGGCATCTTCACGTTTACGCTGCTCTTTGGTCTCGGTGTCGTGTTCGTGGCAATGTTGATTAGCTCGAATTCAAATCGCCGCCGCTAGCTGTTACGTAGACTGACGATCAATGACCTCAACCCCTCCGGATCCGTTTGGCAACGGTATCGATCCGAATGACCTCAGCATTTGTCTGCGGGTCATCGAGTCTTTGGAGTCGATTCCCGTTGAACATCCCGACGCTGTTGCGGTACGCCTTGCGACAGCTGGTTTGTTCAAGTCCGTCAAGAAGCGTCGCAGGACACAACGGCGAGAGGAAGTAAAGGCAGCCGACGATGCGGTGATCGCAGTGACGGCAACTGGATCGCCAGACCGAATCGACGACGAAACGCAAGGCTTGCCTTTGGTCTCTCAAGCGCGCGGTGCATCTGCTGGAACCTTGCAACGTGCAGCGGCTTGTTACATCTGCAAAGTGCGCTACACGCAGGTCGATGCGTTTTATCACCAGATGTGTCCATCATGCGCAAGCATCAACCGCGGCAAACGTGACGCGACGACTGATTTGCGTGGCCGCCGTGCGCTGCTGACTGGTGGGCGGGCGAAGATCGGTATGTACATCGCGTTGCGGCTGCTTCGCGATGGCGCTCACACCACGATAACGACGCGATTTCCGAATGATGCGATTCGTCGCTTCTCGTCAATGCCTGACAGTGGCGATTGGATTTCGCGACTGCGGGTTGTCGGCGTCGACCTTCGCGACCCCGCCCAAGTAATCGCGTTGGCTGACTCTGTTGCCGAGCAAGGTCCGCTCGACATTTTGATCAACAATGCCGCCCAAACAGTACGACGATCAGCTGGCTCTTACTCACTGCTTGCAGAAGCAGAATCTGCGCCACTTGAAGTAGAAGTGATGCCCGAGGTCGTGACGTTTGGTCGCACCAGTGATGCGCACCCCGCCGCACTTGTCCGCTCGATGCACGCGTCAAAGCTCGCGCCCGCAGACGTCGTCGACTTGGCGTTGGTTGCAGGGTCTGCCTCGCCGCAGCGAGTCGCCGCCGAGATCGCAATTGATGCGGGTGGTCTCTTGCCCGACTTGCACACCATCAATAGCTGGACCCAGGTCGTCGACCAAGTCGAGCCGATGGAATTGCTAGAGGTTCAACTGTGCAATTCGATAGCGCCATTCATTCTGATCAGCAGACTGCGGCCATCAATGGCGGCGTCGAAGGCGCGGCGCAAATATGTGGTGAATGTGTCGGCAATGGAGGGTCAGTTCAGTCGGCGGTATAAGGGACCGGGTCATCCGCACACCAACATGGCCAAGGCCGCTCTCAACATGCTGACTCGAACCAGCGCCCACGAGATGCTCGGTGACGGGATCCTGATGACGGCGGTCGATACCGGGTGGATCACCGACGAGCGGCCGCATCCCACCAAGATTCGGCTGGCAGAAGAGGGATTCCACGCACCATTGGACCTGGTGGACGGCGCCGCCCGCGTCTACGACCCAATCGTGCGAGGCGAATTGGGCGAGGATCTGTACGGCTGTTTTTTGAAGGACTTTGAACCGTCACCCTGGTGATGGCAACGACACTGCATCGATAGCTCACCTGTGCTGGGATGAAGGTTCATCGAGTTTGGGGAGCGGCAAGTGACTACGACAATTGATGTCAGATTGGCTGAGGGCCAGCACGCAGTAGCGGGGCTTCGTGGGGAGCTGGCCAACGCAAACGCGGCGTTGACACAGGCACAACGCGTACTGCATAACGGCGACAGAGTCCTAGCGGATGTTGACTACGGGTTGGAACTTGCTGAAAAAGGCGTGCGCGCCAGTCGAAAGGCAATGCCCGTCGTAGCCGTCGTCGTTGGAATCGGCGTTGTCGCAACGGTGGTGTTTGTCGTTGTCAAGAAGCGGCGCTCAAAGACGCTCGAAGACTTCCCAGTTGCAAATGACCCTGACGCAATGGACGACGCTATGGACCCGGCAGACCAAATCGTCACCTAGCACCCCGTCCTGCTCCTGTCCTGCTCCTGCAAAGTGGAACAAAATGGCTTGACTAT
>JAHEXM010000192.1 GCA_023252115.1 Micrococcales bacterium
GATTGGACGCACAAGGTTTGGCCCACTTCAGCTAAAACAGCGGACGCAGCCTCCACCCCAGCTGCCGAGGCGGCTCCAGTAAATGCGCCGCCGCCACCGGAATTCATTCCTGCCTCGCCCAACCCCAATGCAGAGGGCCATCACAAGAAGCAGTTCGCCACTTTCCAGCGCGGAGCCTGTTCGTTTCCCGGGGTCAAGAATCCTTCATCCTGCGATCGGGCCCAGAGTTGGGCGATCGCACAGGTCAGTCGCCCCAGTCAGGGCTGGTCGTACCTCTGCCTGAGCTTTGTAACCCACGCCTACGGGCGCTCAGCAGGTGCGCCGAGCGCTTCGGCCATGTGGGATGGACTTGCCGGCAGGCGCAAACACGAAGGTGACACGGCGGCCCCACCCGGTGCACTGATGTTCTGGGGACCGAACCACGTGGCGCTCTCGCTGGGTAACCACATGTTGATCAGCACCGACATTCTGGGCTCGGGCAACGCCTACGTGGTGTCCTATTCGACAATGCAATCCGTGTGGAATCTTCCGTACTTGGGATGGTCCGAACCAGACTTCTCGTAGCCGCATCTGCGTCAACGACAAATCAGTCGACCAAGGGCATTGACGTACTACCTGACGTAGGGGACTGTGATGAAATGGCCAAGCTCAGCAAAGTCACGTTGTCGACACTGGTCGTCGCCGCAACTGTGGGCGCTTCGCTTGCGCTTCCAACCGGCAATGCAATTGCCGTAACTCCTCGTGCGGTCTCAGTCGATCACCTGGCGATTACGCCGGTCGCAATAACTCAAGGACTTAATCATCCAACGTCAGTCGCTTCGGCTGGCGACACCCGAATTTTCGTCACTGAACAAGACGGGCGCATTCGCGTTGTCGACGGTGGTCAACTACGTGCGCGAGCCTTTTTGAATGTCAGCGGAATCGTCAATAGCAGTGGCGATGAGCAAGGGTTGCTGGGGCTGGCCTTCTCGCCCGATTTCGCTTCGAACAAGAGATTCTTCTTTACCTACAACGACGGCAGTGGCGCGATCGTTTTGGCAAAGGCGTTGGCAGTCTCTGCGCACAGCAACGTCGCTCGGCGCGGAAGTGTTCGAGTGATGCTGCGAGTTCCCCATCCAAATGCCACCAATCACAACGGTGGCTCGCTCACGTTCGGCACCAACGGATTGCTGTATTTCGGCACGGGCGACGGGGGCGGCGCCGGAGATCCGGGTCGAACCGCGCAGAGTTTCGGGAATCTGCTCGGCAAGATTCTGCGACTCAACGTTGACCGAAATTGCGGTGCTAAGCGTTATTGCGTTCCGGGGACGAACCCCTACGTTCACAGTCCGTCAATGAAGAAGCGCCTGATCTGGGCTCGGGGCGTTCGCAACCCGTGGAAGATGACCACCGATCCGGCAACATCCATGATCTGGATTGCCGATGTTGGGCAAAACAAATACGAAGAGATTGACGCAGTCCGACAAGGCACAACTGGCAGAGACTTCGGGTGGTCGTGCCTGGAAGGCAATGCCTCTTACAACGGAGACCAATGCGCACGCGTAGCGAACTACGTTGCGCCACTGACCACTTTGTGTCACCAAGATGAAGTATCCGGATGTCCGTCGAGCGGTAGCGGCGAGTCAATCACCGGAGGTTATGTCTACCGGGGGAGTGCGCAACCGCTCATGTACGGCACATATCTATTTGCGGACTTCATCGTGGGCAACCTGTACGCATATCGCGATGGCCAACGAGCCAAAGTCGGACATCTTGGAACCGTCACATCATTCGGTCGGATGGCGTCAGGGGAACTTGTTGCCGTGACTTACAGCGGTGGGCTCTACCGAATGCAGGCCAGTCAAGTCTGATTTCGATTGTTCCCCCAAAGCAGCCAGTGCTATTTGATCCTCGGCAGAACCCAGGCGAGCCATTCCTGCAGTGCCAACCGATAGTTCGACACGATGTGGCCAGCGGGCACCGTTGATGCCGTGACCGGAATGTTCAGCTGCCGGGCGGTACTCACGTACGCAGCCTGGTCGGCGGCGGTCACTGGATCATCGGCACCGGCCTGCAGCCAGTTGGCGACCGAGCGAGAAGCGGGTTGGTTCTGCACTATCCAGCGAGAGCTGTAACTCGCAACTGTTTGGGCCAAGTTTGGCGGGTCACCAAAGAGTGCAGCCATGCCACCGTCAAACGTTGGCTGCGTTGAGCCCACAAAGTTTCCGAATGCTGAAAACGTCGATGGGTTGCGCAGGGCAAGTTGCTGCGCACAATATCCGCCCATCGACAGGCCACCAATAGCGGAATGTTGAACGCCTGGCTTAATGCGCAGATTCTGCCTTGCCCAGTTAGTTACATCGGTCGAGAGGTATGTCTCCCAGTTTCCGGCAGCGCCATTGACGCATTCAGTGTCCGAGTCCGGGGTTGGTAGTTCGGTCGGCACCACCATGATGAATGGTGTTTTAGCTCGCGATTGAGAAAGCACTACTTGGTTGGCCCACGGGCTGGCGAACCAGTCACTGTAGGAACCCGGCTGCCCGTGCATCAAATACACGATCGGAAACTGTGCTGACTTGTCCGTGAAGTACTGCGGAGGCAGCCAAACGTTGGCCGGGTAGGAGCCGACATGGCTGGCAGTGCCCGGAATCTCAGCTACCTGAAGCGTCCCTTGACTTGGATCATCAGGCGTCTCGCCAAAGTTGGCATTGGCTGCGGGTTGATTCTTGATCAGGTTGAACACCCGTGGGTAATAGCCGGTCATCATGTTGACCAAGAAGACCACCGCGACGATCAGCGCAATCGCGCCCAAGATGGCACGCCACAGCACTCCTCTACCCGAACGACGCTTTCGCACAATTGCCCAAACCAGAAAGCAGATGCCGACCAACCCAAAGACGACCATCCATGCCGGGTTGACTAGTGAGACATCTTGAAGACTGGTGAGGTCAAACATGATGATGTTGTACGCGGTTTCGAACTCTGATGCTCATTGGTCTACCCACGAATGGATATGCGGTAGCGGTGACGGAAAGCCGAAATGGAACTAGAGCCCTGGGCACTAGCGGTAATTCGGCACATTCCCCGCATCTCGGAAACGACAGACTTGTTGTGCGCAATGCGACAGCGCATCGGAGTCAAGCTTTTCCACTTAATGGCGCGCCCGATCGTCGTCTTGCGTGGCAGCGCGACCGTTGCGTGAATGCGCATCCGGGTCTTCACCGTTCCGCGAAGTTCCTGCAACGGCTTGGTCGAAGAGGTGGCGCCACCGGACGAACCATCTCCAGGGTCTACTACACCGCCCGGATCAGTTTGCGGTTGTTCTGAACGCAAGTCGATGGCGTAGGTGTCGTCGTAGGAGTCACTGCCCACGTTGGTGTTGAAATTTGATGCGAAGAGAACCAACCGACCATCCTGGCGAACGGTGGCGTGCGGTTCGTCAAAATAGTCGGCCCGCTCGATCATTTGGGTGTGGGCGAGACGTCGCACTACCGGCGTAGAAACCGAGGAATCAAGCGACAACGCAAAGACTTCATTCTCAAATGGTGTGGCTCCAGGGCGCTGACCAATGCCATCCCAATACGACGACATGAATGCCCACCCGGGCAAAGAGGTGTTGCGGCACGAGATGTGCAACGCCATGTTGTAGGTGGGCGCTTGCCAAAGCAGCGTTCCCGGTGCGCCCGACAGTGGTCGCGATTCGACTACCTCATCGTTTGGTCCGGCACGGTAGTGCGCGATGACGAGCACATCATCGCCGTTCGGGCGTCGGCAAAAGTCCGCGTGCTCATCCCAATCGGTGAGCTGGCGCACGAACGTCCACGACTTTGTATAAAGCCTCGCGCCAGCGCCAGCCCACATCACCATGACGTATTGGTCGTCGGGGGTAATCGCGACGTAGTCGAGAAAGTCACCGGGTGATGGTGGAGTCAAAGTGGTTGCCGGTCCCCGTGACCCGTCGCTGAGGTCGGCGACGAACGCTTGAGTTGAAACCCAGTTGCCCTGACTGTCATACGTCTCGTCACCGTGCAACGCAAAATAGCGTCCCGATCGCGAGCGGTCCTGTTCAGCACCTGACGACAGACCCCCGAAGCCGCCATACGAACCAACAGTTCGCGATTGCCCAGAACTCAATGAGTACTCCTTGACACTGGGAGTGCCGTCGTTGTCGATGTACGTGAGCTTGTCGGGATCGCTCGGTGACCAGCGAGGTTCAAGGTCAGCTTGCGGAATTGGCAACTCACCCATCGACGCCAAAGTGAACCCGTTGTAGAGGTAGGTCTTCGCGTCGGTCCCGCGTACAAGAAATCGTGAGCCATCAGAATTAAACGCCTGCGCTTTGGAGTACTCCGGCACGTAGCCTTGACTTGACGAGGAACTAACGCTCAGTCGCCGCACCGTGGTGCCGAATGTTTGGTCGGTGTAGGCCCCACCAACCTCAGTCGGCGCACCCTGAAGCGGCGTGGCAAGCGTTGATTGGCTTGAAACGTAGCTGCCGCTTTCCAAGAAATCCGTCGCCGAAGCCGGCGAAGTGCCGACTGCAAGGGTCAGAGCTGCCGTGACCGTCGCGGCCAGAAAGGCGCGAATCATGCCCTAAATCTAGATTGATCAAGCCGCAGGGGCTAGGGCCGAGCGTGCATTTTGAG
>JAHEXM010000193.1 GCA_023252115.1 Micrococcales bacterium
CCGCTCGAAGACGACCAAGTGGAGTGCCGCGCGGTCCTGACTGCTCGCGGCGAACTTGTCCGAGTGGACGGGGCGCTCAAGCAGGAATTATCGGGATCGGTCATTCGCGGTTGTGTGTTGACGAACTCACGATCGGATCTCGGGGTGGTGACATCAGCTGGCAGAGTGCACCGAGTCAACGCCGTAGAGCTTCCCAACTCGACGCCCGACAAGCTCAGTGGTGCGCCAGTGTCCGAATATTGCACTCTTGAAAAGGGCGAGACGGCGATCGGGCTGGTTTCGGTCAGCGATGATCAACCGATCCTTGGACTCGGAACCGCCAATGGTGTGGTCAAAAGAGTTACGCCGGATGTGCCTGCGGGAAAGAACGTTTGGGAAATCATCAACCTCAATGCTGGCGATGAGGTGGTAGGAGTTGCGGTGGCCGACGACGAGAGCGATCTTGTCTTCGTGACATCTGATGCCTCACTCCTGCATTTTCCTGCTGCCAAGGTAAGGCCGCAGGGGCGCGCTGCGGGCGGTGTAGCGGGAATCAAGATCGGAGCCGATGCCCATGTTGTGTTCTTCGGAGCCGTCAACACGAACGACGACAACGTGGCAGTGACGGTCGCAGGTTCGCTTGGGCAACTACGTGGAACAGGTGCCTCATCAGTCAAGGTAAGTGCGCTTGGCGAGTTTCCCGCAAAGGGTCGCGCCACTGGTGGCGTTCGATGCCAGCGCCTAGTGAAGGGCGAAGACGCTTTACTTCAGGCGTGGGTCGGGCCCGCGCCGGTGCACGCCGAGTCATCGGGCGGTCGTGCCGTGCAACTCCCCGAAGAACGAGCAAAGCGCGATGCATCGGGAAACAAGTTGAAGACCTCGATTGCTGCGCTTGGCGGGCCAGGCCAGTGACATCACCTGAGTCCTGTTCGCAAGCTTCACTCGCAGTGGGCGAACCGTTACCAGGTACTGCACCCTTTGCCACGGCCTGGTTAATAATCGAGCAAGAAGGCCCGTACGGAACAAAAGCGTTGCTCGAAAGCCACCTGCCCGAAAACGTCGGACTAGAACTCACGCAGCGCACTGACGGAACAGGGATTAAGCCGCTACTTATCCGCAAACCGGGTCCGCATGCCGACGACCATCATCAGCCACAACTCCGACGGGTGTGGTGGGCATACGGAGTGCCTGGCCGAGTGGCGATGTGCACGTGGGCGACCGACGATCCGCAGCGCCTCCTTGAGTTGAACTTAGAAGCGTTGGCGTTAGGCGATGTGGATTCGGTGCACGCAGATGCAGTGCGAGACGATGTCCCGTTGTTGCTCGTATGTACTCACGCCAGACGCGACGTGTGTTGTGCTCGAATTGGTCGGCCGATTGCGCTTGAACTTGCTGCCGAGCCGCAGTGGGCTGGACGCGTATGGGAGACCTCGCACATCGGCGGACATCGTTTTGCACCGACGATGTTGCAGTTGCCGCATGGATGGATTCACGGCCGCTTGGATCACGCCGGAGCGATTGAAGTCTTAGAACACGCGCGCGACGGACTTCTGCCGTTGTATTCCGCGCGCGGTCGATCGTCGTTACCACCGGCCGCGCAGGCCGCTGACATTGCGATACGGACCGCTCATGACATCGACGGCCTCGACGAAACAACTTTGGCGGAATCGCCTGGAGTTGAAGGCGAATGGGTTGTCAATACATCAAATGACAGTTGGACTGTGCGAGTCGACGAGGTTGTGGGCGAGGCTCGACCAGAGTCATGCGGGAAAGAGTCCGAGTCAGTTCGCA
Source organism: Micrococcales bacterium (assembly GCA_023252115.1). Taxonomy (GTDB): domain Bacteria; phylum Actinomycetota; class Actinomycetes; order S36-B12; family UBA10799; genus JAHEXM01. The sequence continues at coordinate 1,771 of JAHEXM010000193.1, forward strand.
GCTTCTCCTGCAGGTGAACTGTGCCGTCCTGCCAACAAGCGAACCACTCCTGACAATCGGCTTGGCACGGTATCGCGCAGCCAGTGACCGTCACTGTGGTCAACAAAACCGACAAAGTATCCAAACCCGATCATTGGGATAAGGAAGACGACCATTCCCGCGATACACGCAAGAATTGCTTGCACCGACGATGTCATGCCGACAAGGTCGGTGACCGCAAAAGTAACCGCACCGACGACGACACTAAATAGCAACACGCCAAGCCACCGAAGCACCGGTATCGGAAAGTGTGCAGTCGCCCTCGCGGTCATCACCAGCATCAAGATTGACATTGTTGTTTGACCTGCGAGGTTCGCAAGGGCAGCGCCCAGTGCATTCAAGTGCGGAACCAATAGCCACGCCAACCCTAGGTCAATGACTCCCGCTATTGCGGTCGCTATAAGCGGAATCCGCAATCGCCCGGACCCCGACCAAAAGGTCACGTAAAGAGCGCCGATTGGAGAAGTCAGCAGACAGAGCGCCATCAACGGCAATAGCAGGGCCGACTGTTTGAAGTCAGGCCCATACAACACAATAATTATTGAGGGGCCAACTGAGGCAACGGCCGCAGTGAGTGGCACCGAAAATATCGCCACCACACGAATGGCAACGCTCATTGCATCGGCTGACCTAGCAACGTCCCCAGATCCGGCAGAACGTGCAACGTGCGGCATTCCAGCTGACACCACTGATTGTGGGATCAAGGACACAGCGGCAATAACCATGAACGGAATGGAGTAAGCAGCAATCTCGACGTCGGTTGAATACGCCCCAAGGAACAAGAACTCCATCCGTTGAGTAACGATCTGACTGAGTGCTTCCATCAACACGAATGGACCCCACAGTCGGCTGAGCCCAGCCGTGAACGGCATCCACACCCCCGGTTTGATCTTTCCGCACAATCGCACGAGCAAGATCAGAGTCACGACTGCAGCAATAAGTGCAGCAACGAAGACGCCGTTGATTCCAAATCCGGCAAGATCCAGTGCAATGCCGAGAGCCATCGATAGGCACTGAGTCACGAGGCGACGGGCGGCTACTCGGCTCCACCCATCCCTGGCAATGGCAATCGCACCGAAACCCCATCCGATTCCGTTGGTCAGGGCGGTAAGTGCTACCAGGAACCACGGTAGCGGCGTGGCGCTGAATAGGCCGAAGACCATTAACACCAAGCCAGCGACAAGCCCGCCCAGCGAGTTCGTCAGGACAGACCATCGACTCAGTCGCGCAAACAGTTCGTCGTCTTTGGCACCGACCGCCGAGGAAATCGCCTGAACCGTCGCCGTCGTGAGTGCATAGAACAGCAGCGAAACCAGAAGTGCTTGGACGTAATTGATGTAGCTCTGAAGTCCGAGTTGGTCAGCACCGAGAAATCGACCGATAACAACCGACAGCGCGGTGGTTCCAATAAGCGGAATAATCTGGCTGGCACCAAGCCACAGCCCGCCTCGAAACGCGTGCTGCTTTTCGGTTCGAGCTTGTGTACCGACCTTGTCGTCATCCACTAAGCAAACCGACCATGCACTGTGTGACCGAATGCGTGGGCCCTGGTGATCACGGCAGCAAGGCGCTCAAAGCACAGATCGCGATCGTGATGAGTCGCGACGTAGTTACTGCCGCGAAGGCCTTCGGCAACCAGATCGACAGTCCCATCGAATCGACCCATGAGGGCAGTCGCTAATGCCTCCGCGTCTTCAACCGGCACCACAACGCCAGCATCGGCACGGCTGACCACTTCGCTACCAGCAACTTCGGTCATGACGACTGGCCGGCCAGCAGCCATTGCTTCCAACATTGACAGCGACATGCCCTCCCAGCGTGATGGGAGCACCACAAGGTCGGCTGCTGCGACCCAGGCACGCGGATCGGGTTGAGGCCCAGCAAATATCACACCGGGAGTGCTGCGTTGTTCAAGCTCAGCACGCAGCTCACCGTCACCCACGAGAACCAAGTGCGCATCTGGTTGCACACGCCGAACCTGCGGCCAAGCATCAAGCAGTATGTCGTGACCCTTTTGCCGACTTAGCCGGCCAACACTTACTGCAAGCGGGCCCGCGGGCAACCCAAGTTCAGAACGAATTGCCGGCGAATTGTTCGGGTCTAAGTATGTCCAACCCTCTGTCACCGGGTTTGGTACAACAAATTGGGGCGCATGAATCCCGCGAGCAACACCCACTTCTGCTTCGGCATCTGAGACGGCGACCACGGCATTTGTCCAACGAGCCGCTAGTCGTTCCCACGCCAAGGCAGCCGGCGCAACTTTGGCCGACAACGCAAGGAATGACCATGCATGTGGCAGGTAAACCGTAGGAATTGATCCCCGCAACACAAGCCGACCAATCATTCCGGCTTTGGCTGAATGCAACACCACGACTTCGGGATTGACCTGCTTAACAATCGCAGCCAATGCGGTCGATTCAGATCGTGCGCCTTTAGCCGGACTTCGCTGCGAGTCCCAATGATGATGTCTCACCACGGAAAAATTCGCAGGTTGTGCTGGCGCCGCATAGTGAACGTCCCAACCCGCTGACGCCTGCCGAATTGCGGCAGCCTGCGAATAGGCGGCAACGCCGGCTTCGACGGGTTGCGCCACGTGTAAGACGCGCATGGGAATGGAATACGGCGGAGTACCGGTGATCGTCGAGACAATGTCCAAGGTGCTCACGGGGCACCCCCCTGTTTCTTTCTTGCCTGTTGCTTTCTTGAAATAGCCATGCGGGCGACCGCGATCGTCTCGTCGGCAACCTGTTGCCAAGTTCGCAG
>JAHEXM010000194.1 GCA_023252115.1 Micrococcales bacterium
CACCGGGGTAGCGTCTACGACATGAATCGAGTTGCGAAAGCTACGGTTGGTGTCATCGGATAGTCGTAGGCTGTGCACTGAGAATCACCCCTTGCCCGGGTGGCGGAATCGGCAGACGCTCTCGGCTTAAACCCGAGTGCTGCGTAAGCGGCGTGCGGGTTCAAATCCCGCCCCGGGCACTCCTTGGGTTCTTTATCGTTTTGGGATCTTCGGGAACGTCCGGCAACACGGCCGGTCGGCCTACGTTGCCCGGACATTCCCTTCGATCCCAAAACAGATGTGAACCGGCGCGGAGTGTGGCCCCTGCCGGCGCAGCAATTGCGTGTGGTCTTGGTCAATCCCTCACCACGACCGGTCGGTCTACGGTTCGGGACTGATCCAAGACCCCACGCCAGCGATGCTGTGGGCATCAACGCCCGGACATTCCCTTCGATCCCACGGTTGGGACCTCAGGGCGCGGGTTTACCGTTGGCAGTAGGGCCGGAGCAATCAGGGGGTGAATATGGAAACGCGGAATCCGATCCTTCGGAATGCGGAAAAGAACTACGCCGAATACGGCAGCGTTCAAGGAGGTCCGGGGTCTGCTCCTGCGCCTGGCACCGGTCAAGGATCGGCGGGCGCGGCTCAACTAACTGGCGTCTATCCGACGCCAACGATGGGTGGATCCGCCGGTTCAACAATGACGTTGGCGGACGTGATCACCAAAACCGCCATCTGCTTCGGGATCCTGTTGTTTTGGGGTGTCATTGGCTGGTTCACTGCCGCGTCATTTCTGTGGGTGATCGGCATGATCGTGGGCCTAACCGTCGGACTCGTTTGCGCCTTTAAGAAAACGGTGAGCCCACCGCTGGTGATGATTTACGCGGCCGCGCAAGGTCTCATGCTCGGTGGCATCAGTGCTTGGTATCAGGCTTTCGGTGATGCTCAAGGCTGGGGCAACATCGTCTTCCAAGCTGTTACCGGCACTTTGATCGTTTTTGCGGTAATGCTGACGCTATATCAAACGCGCATCATCAAAGTCACGGGCAAATTTCAAAAGATCTTCATGGTCGCACTGTTTTCGTACGTTGCGATCGGCCTATTGAGTTTGGTCTTCTACCTGATTTCGCTTGCGTTCCACCAAGGGAGCAATTTTGCTTTTGGCTTTTTTGGAGTCGGAACCATCGGCATCATTGTGTGCGCGCTGGCGATCATCCTCGCGGCCTTCGCGTTGTGCATGGATTTCGAGAGCGTTTCCGAAGGACTCCGTTACGGCGTACCTGAGAGCGAATCTTGGCGGATGGCATTCGGCCTGATGGTGACTCTGATCTGGCTCTACCTCGAGATTCTGCGACTGCTGACTATCCTTGCTGCAAGTCGTGACTAAACCTGCTAATCGAACAGATCGAAGGACAGCATGACAAAGGCAATTGCGCTTGGTCCGAACATCTTTCGCATCCCCACCTTGGGCGACTTCATCAATACGTTCGTCTTGGTCAATGAAGACGGTTCGGTGACTCTTATTGATTGCGGTGTCAAGAAGGCACCCAAACGAATAGTCGATGGGCTAGCAAGCATTGGCAAGCATCCAGCAGATGTCACCCGGATCGTGCTCACGCATGCCCACGGCGATCACGCGGGTGGTGCTGCCGAGATGGTGACCACGACGGGCATCGACGGCGTAACGGTGCATGAAGAGGATGCGCAGTACGTGGTCAGCGGCTCTGGATCACCGGTCGACAAGACTCTTCGACTTGGCCGAATTTTTTATCGGATGCCCCACGGCTTTGCACCGACACCGGTGTCTGATCGTCTAGTCGACGATCAACTCCTCGACATTGCGGGCGGACTACGGATCCATCACACACCGGGCCATTCGCCCGGTCACGTATCACTCGTCCACGAACCGTCCAGCGTGATGATCACCGGCGACGCGATTTGGAATATGGCATCACGAATGACTTGGCCGGTTTCGGGCTTTTGTCAGTCGTACATGATGAACCGCCAAACCGCGCACGTGCTCGGTGAACTTGAATACGACACGGTCGCCTTTACTCACGGACCCCATATCACCGAGAATGCTCGCGAATCGATTCGCGGATTTCTCAAGCGAAAAGGCCAGTAGCAAATACCTCACGTCAGAGTGGAGGAACCGCAGTGGGTCGGGCTGCCTCGGCACGGCGTATCGCGACTGCTGCCGCGTATGGCGGCGGCGGGCTTGTCGGCGTCGGGGCTGCGATCGCTGGAGTTGCTGTCGCTGAAGGCGCACTCGCGAAACGATCAATCGGCTTGCGCAAGGAAGCCGCGCCATATGCCGATGGCTTGTACGGACCGAGACGGCCCGGAACCTCATTGCGATTTGTGTTTCTTGGTGACTCAAGTGCAGCTGGACTCGGAGCTGACTCAGCGCTCGAAACACCTGGCGCCGTTATCGCGCAGGGTCTAGTCGAAGCTTCTGGGCGGCCAGTCCGCTATGTCAACATGGCAACAGTTGGCGCGCGAAGTGCCGACCTCGAACTTCAGACCACTCGTGCACTTCTGGTCAAGCCGCACGTGGTCGCGATCATGATCGGTGTCAACGACATTACGCACTTGGTGAGACCGCAGACTTCGGTTCGCGATTTGGAACAAGCGGTGAGCCGACTGGTCGAGGCTGGCGCCGAAGTGATTGTCGGGACTTGTCCCGACATCGGAACGGTGAAACCAATTGCGCAACCGCTGCGCTGGATCGGTCGACGCTTATCGCGGCAATTGGCTGCGGCGCAGACGATCGCCACGATTGAGGCAGGCGGCCGCTCGGTCTCATTTGGTGACTTGCTGGGGCCTGAGTTCGATGCAAATCCCGAGACGATGTTTTCGGCTGACCGCTTTCACCCATCATCGGCTGGCTACGCCGCCGCAGCATCGGTGCTCCTTCCTTCGATGATCGATGCGCTTGGTTTCACCCCGCAGGAAGAACGAGTTCCTGATCAACGCCTGGGCGACAAGGTGCTACCTGTTGCAGTTGCGGCGATTACCGCGGGAGACAGTTTCGGAACCGAAGTGCACGGTGCGCGGGTCGCTGGCGATGACCGCGGGCCTCGCGGGCGATGGGCGCAAGTGCGACACCGGATCCTTCATCCGTTGCCACGCGCTGAACAACCGGATCCGCTATCTGCTGATGATGAGCGATCCGCATAGTGGTATCCGGCGCATCAGAGGTTGCCGATCCCGCGCGGGATTTTGCAATTCAGCTGGAACGAACAACCGACCTTCTTCGGGCTCTGCCAATTGATCGACTGACCCGAGTTGAATCAGACGGACTATCGATTGCTGATCGTGCGTTCGAGCTATCGATGAGCTTCGTTATCAAGGCCAAAGAAATCGACGACCTAGCGCCGACCGGGCCGCTTCCGCGACTAGCGCCGCACGCCGTCGGTGACCAAGTGGCAGTGACCGGACAAGCACTTGTTGCATCCGCGGCCCACAGCAACGACAACGGGACAGCGGATGTCCTGGCCTGGGCTAGCGATGAATGTCGAAAGTTTCGCCAACGGCTGTAGCCCGTTGCCCTATTTGCCGCAGACAAGAAGCAAGTGGCGGTTTGCTGCGCCACACTGGGCACGTGATCCATCGGCCCACGACAATCACCGTGCGCGCCGTGCTGTGTGACATGGACGGCACTCTGGTGGACTCGACCGCGGTCGTCGAAGGAGTCTGGGCCGAGTTCGCGAATCGGTACGGTTTGGATCTCAATGAAATCCTCAAGACCGCGCACGGACGCCAAACCGAGCCAACCGTGCGCGCCTACGGTCCGCCGGGTATCGACGTGATGGCCGTATCGCAAGAGTTGTCGGCAATGGAACTCGCGCGACTTGGTGGAATTGTCGAAGTCGTGGGTGCACGAGCGTTTGTTGAGTGTTTGCCGCCGGATCGCACGGCGCTCGTCACTTCATCGCCGCGGGACCTAGCCGCGTTGCGGATGGCTGCCGCTGGCATCGCGATGCCGTCGGTGGTCGTGTGCGCCGACGATGTGACGAAAGGCAAGCCAGACCCGGAGTGCTACTTGCGAGCAGCCGAAGCACTCGGAGTGGATCCTGCCGATGCCGTTGTTTTTGAAGATGCGGGTGCCGGGGTCGCTGCCGCCGTGGCAGCGGGAGTGCCGACGATCGTTGTCGGCGATCTGGACGGTGACGTTGCGCCTGATCTGCCGCACATTTCAGACTTCAATTCAATTCGTGCATTGACCGCTGCTGATGGATCAATTGAATTGATCTTCGACTAGAACTGCTAGCTGAGTTTCACCGTCACACCAGCTGTTTGGCATGTCTGCTCAGTGACTGCTGCACCCTGGCTGATGTAGGCGGCTTTAGTGCTCTGCAAGTCTTCGCCATTCGCTTTGAGCGCTGTGGCATATCCGGTTGCACCCAACAATACCGGTTGCAGTGCAATGCCCGCCTGGACATCTGATTCATCGCTTAGTCCCGAAATCGCCAGGCTGTACGCCTCCCACGCGGCGGCTGGGCTTTCCATACCGGCGGTCAGGTTTGTGGTGTACGCCTGTTGCAGCTTGGTGCACGCTTGTGCGACGTCAAGTCT
>JAHEXM010000195.1 GCA_023252115.1 Micrococcales bacterium
AGGTCTCGGTTACCGCTTTCATGGCACCGCGCGTGCCGCTTTGATCGGCGTGGCCGGCGGTGTGATCAATGGCCTTGTCGCTCCGCTGACCAAGGGCACAATCGATTCCGCGGCCGGTGGTATCGGTGCGCTATTCGCCAGCTGGTTCATCTATGTCACGTTGATTGCCGCGCTACTTGGAGTGTTGTTTCCGCTGATGGCATTTCGTGCCGGACCGATCACGGCCTCGTTTCCGGCAGTCATGTCGTTGAATCCGATCGTTGCCACCCTGCTGGGTATCTACCTGTTTGATGAGACTCTGCAGGGTGGGACGTTGCCGATCATCATGATGATTGTTTCGTCGATCGTGATCTTTGTTGGCATTGTGTGGCTGTCGCGTTCGAATGCGATTGCCCAATCGTTCGAAGAAGCACACACTGGTGTGGAGCCTGAGGGCGTTATCGAAGCAGCTTCGTCATAAGACTGCGACCCAGTTAGTTGTATCTCGCCTCGACGCCGCGCGAATCGCCGTGATTCTTGACGGCCCATCTTAAGTCGGCAAGAAACTGGTCGGCGTATTCAGCATGAAGCGGTGAAATCATCATGTGAAGACCGTTTGGGTTGGTGTTGCGGTCAAGGTTCCACCCTCGATCGTCCATTAAGTCGCAAACCGCGTACGTGTCGATCGTGTCCGAAGTGAAGGTCAACAGCGCACCAATTGGATCGCCCATAATTCTGAGTTCAGGTATCGATTGAATTCCATCGCGAAGTATTTCCGTTGTGTCCATGAGGACCCGCATCAATCCGAGGTATCCCTCCATTCCGAGGTAGTTCATCACTGCCCATGCCGCAGCTATCGGGCCTGCCGGTCGCGCGCCTGCGACGGTTGGTGTTCCGTACAAGCCAGAGGGCCAATCGGTGTAAACGAAGATTTGGTTCCAGATCCAGTCCTTGTTTCGATGCAAGACGACGGACGCGCCTTTGACCGCATAACCATATTTGTGCACGTCGGCCGACATTTGGGTAACGCCTGGCAGCCGAAAGTCGAAGGGTGGAATGTCGTAACCAAGTCTTTCGAGGAATGGAAGCACGAACGCGCCAATGCAGGTGTCGCTATGAAAACCAATGCCGCGTTCCAAAGCGATATTCGACAAATCTTCGATTGGGTCCATCACGCCGTGCGGATATCCGTAGGCAGATCCCATCATCAACACCGTGTTGTCGTCGACGGCATCTGCCATTGCGTCTACGTCCGCGATGAGTGTGTCGGTAATCGGAATCGGTCGTGCCTCAAGTTCCAGGTAATGCGCGGCTTTGGCAAAAGCCGCATGTGCAGACGTTGGATACACGATGTTGCCGTGTTGCACTCCCCGCTCGTTTCGAGCTCGATCGCGATTAACCAGCACCGACATCAATATGGACTCCGAGCCACCGCTGGCCATGGTTCCGCCGCCAGCCGCCGGCAGGTTCACGAGTCCACCCGTCATTTCAACGACATCGCGTTCCATCTTCTCGAGGCTGGGAAAGCGAAATGGGTTAAGTGCATTTTCGTAAAGGTAAAGATCGCTAGCTTCCATCAAGACTTCGTCGACGTCTTCACGACCGGTGGGATAGATCAAGCTGAAGGTCTTGCCCTCACGCCATTTAGCATCGGCGGCTTTTCTGTCTCGCATGTTCGCGAACAGCTCGTCACGGACCATCCCTTTCTCGGGCAATGACACAGTGGTTCCTCCCGGCGAGCGATCGTTTGAACGGTTCGACTAGCCAATCACCGTCCTCGCTGCGATGTCTATCGAAGGTAGGCCAACTGACGGGCGCCCTCCGTCAATCCGGCTCCGGGCCCGTTTTTGCGGGCTTCGGGGCGCCGAAGGGCTTTGGCAAGAGATTCGACACAGGCCAAATTCGGGGTGGCGAGTTGGTTCTGCGATCCTGCGTCTGCAAGAATCCGCGACAGGTCGATCAGCCCCGGCGAGACGGAATTGGTGGGATAGATGCGCAGCAGTCACAAACTGATCCTGGGTGCCGCAGTTGGCGTCCTGGCGCTTGCTGGATGCAGCAGCACGGGAACCGCTCAAAACACCACGGTCAACGGTTGCGTGATCAAGCCGAACACCGTCTGCACCAATGCGAAAATGATGGGGACCCAACTCGGGAATGTGGATCTATCGGGGGCGGACTTGTCGGGCGCGGATTTCTCGGGCGCATATCTAAAAGGGTCTAATCTCAGCAACGCGAACCTGAACGACGCCAAGTTCGACGATGCGAATCTTGAGCAGGTCAATCTCAGTGGCGCCAAATACAACAACGGCACATCGTTGATCAATGCGAACTTGATTCATGCGACCTGCCACGATGGATCGGAAGCCCAGAATAGTCAATGCCCAGGCGTTGCTCCGGTATACGACCAGAACTCGCAACCGCTTCCGACGCCGACGTCGACGCACAATGAGTCGCGGTCACCAAGTCCAGCGGTTTCGCCGAGCCGAACTGCAACACCGACCCGAACGGCAAGCCCAAGCATCACCGCATCACCAACCCACAAGTAAGTCAGGTACGCAGGATTCTGTCTGCAATCGTGGCGAACCTTAGATAGCGGTATCGAACGCGTCTGAAATGACGTCAAGGGCTTCAAGAAGTAATTGCTCACCCATGACCAGTGGTGGCAAGAAGCGCAAGACATTTCCGTAAGTTCCCGCCGATAGGACCAGTACTCCTTGCCGGTGGCATTCGGCGACAACGCGCTTCGTCAATTCCGGATCGGGATCTAGTGATCCGGGGGTGGTGATTTCAACGGCGATCAGAGCTCCGCGGCCGCGAACTTGGGCAATGACGCCAGTCCGATCTGCGATGTCTGCCAAGCGCGGAACCATGATGGTTTCGATGTTGCGCGCTGCGCCGATGAGATCGAGTTCCTCAATAGTCTGAATCGCTCCGAGAGCGGCGGCGCATGCCACCGGATTACCGCCGTAAGTCCCGCCGATACCCCCGACGTGCACGCTGTCCATGATTTCGGCACGCCCGGTGACAGCAGCAAGAGGTAGTCCGCCTGCAAGCGCTTTGGCAGTGGTGATGAGATCAGGAACAACACCCTCGTGGTGGCACGCGAACCACTCGCCCGTGCGCGCAATGCCGGTTTGAATTTCATCAGCAATCAAAAGAATTCCGTTTTCGGCGGCGAACTCTGCGAGAGCAGCGAGATATCCCGGTGCAGGCACGATGAAGCCACCTTCACCTTGGATCGGTTCGATCACGATTGCCGCTATTTCATCGACACCGCCTTCGACGCTCAGTCGACGGATCGCATGCGCGGCCGCCTCTTCACCAGTTCGTCCGTCTCGCAGTGGGTACGAGTTAGGGACGCGATGAATGTCGCTGGCAAACGGCCCGAAGTTCTTCTTGTACGGGTGATGTTTGGCTGTCATGCCCATCGTGAGATTGGTGCGTCCGTGATAGGCGTGCTCGACCACAGCCACACCTGCGCGGCCAGTAAATGACCGGGCAATTTTTACTGCATTCTCGACAGCTTCTGCGCCGGAGTTGAACAGCGCCGAACGTTTTGCGTGTTCGCCCGGAGTGATCCGGTTGAGTTGCTCACAAACGTCAACGTAGGCTTCGTATTCGGTGATCATGAAGCAAGTGTGAGTGAATTGAGCGACTTGCTCTTGGACGTTTTCGACGACGTGAGGCGCAGAGTTTCCGACACTCGTGACCGCGATACCAGATGCCATGTCAATCAGTGAATTGTTGTCCACGTCCACCAGCACGCCGCCGCCAGCTCGCTCAATAAAGACTGGCAGCGTCGTTCCGATACTTCCGGCAACGATTCCGGATCGCCGTGCTTGCAATTCGATCGAGCGTGGCCCGGGAATAGCAGTGATCAACCTACGGACCTGGTCCAACTGCGGACCGCCAACCTCTGTCATACGGATGTCTCCTGTGGGAATGATGGTTGAAAACGAATCTGGCACTCACCGTAATTGTTTGAGCAGCAGTCCTCCGCTGGTGGCTTCAACAGGCGTCTGAGCCGTACGGTACGGCTGTGGCAGACGCAGCACCAGGCCCAGGCCTGGAGTACTCCGACCCCGACGAAGTCCAGGGTAAAGGTTTAGCGACCGGGACCGTCGGTTTGTGGGGCGCCACGGCAATGGGGCTTGCCTCAACTGCACCGGTATTTTCGCTAGCCGCCACGATCGGGTTTGTTGCGGCTATCGCCGGTGTCAAGGCACCCGCCTGCATGCTGGTCGCATTCATCCCGATGCTCTTCGTCGCCTACGCATATCGCGAACTTAACTCGGCAATCCCTGACTGTGGCACGACCTTCACCTGGGGAACGAAAGCGTTCGGGCCGCATGTCGGCTGGATGGGGGGATGGGCAGTTGCGGTTACCGGCATCATCTTCCTAGGCAACGCTGCCGAAGTCACCGGTCAGTACTTCTTCGAGATCGTCGGCCTAGACGATCTATCGAATAATCGCCTAGCTGTTGCAACCGTGGGCGTCATCTTTATCGTCGCGATGACCTACGTGGCCTTTCGCGGCATCAGCATTGCCGAATGGATGCAGGCGGTTCTGG
>JAHEXM010000196.1 GCA_023252115.1 Micrococcales bacterium
TCGCCGCAGACTTTTGCAATGTTGCGCTGCTGCCGGTCAACAGGTAATTCCCCGGCGCACAGGTCAATGACTTTGCCCGCTGTAGCGTTGCCGCCGTTCCCGTGTAGGCGTAGGCACCGACTGCTGCGGCTGCGTTGCGGTTTCTGTGTAACGTCGCCGCTGTTCCCGTTGCCGAGTACGCTCCAGCAGCGCAGGAAAGCGTCCTGTTGCGTGTTGCTGTAGCGACTGTGCCCGAGTAGGTGTATGCCCCGGAGGCACATGCCATGCTGCGATTCCGGTGCAGTGTCGCTGCGGTTCCTGTCTTTGCGTAACTCCCCGAAGAGCAGGACAGACTGTAGGCCGTTGAGTTTGCCGCCTTGGTCAGCGTTGCAGCGATCCCGGTGTAGGTGTAACTCCCGGCCGCACACGATAGAGTTCTGTTACGCTTGAGCGTGGCGACCGTGCCCGAGTAAACATAGCTACCTGCCGCTGCGCTGAGCGCCCGATTGCGATGAAGTGTTGCGGATGTACCGGACAGGGAATAACTGCCCGCAGCGCAGGACAGGCTGTAGGACTGCGGGCCTGAAGGTGCCTGCGCCAGTAGACTCTCATCGAACCAGCCGGAACTATCTCCCGTTTCGTCGAACCACCCTGCCGGAAGCACCTCCGTATCAAAGAGGCCGACGATTGCCATCATTTTTCCATCACTGCCAGCGACCCCGAGAAGAACGTCGCCGTCGTCGCGCTCGCCATGATGTTGTGCAACAGGCAAGTCCCGTTGAACAGCTTGATGCCCGGCGATCCAATGGTCTTGGCAGCAGCCACATTGACGAGCGTAGTGCCGATGGTGCAGATGTCGCGGGTGATCATCAGACTGACCGTACCCGTGACCAGCGAAGTGCCGATGGTGATCCCCTCGATTGACTTGACTCCGGTATCCCCTGCGGCAAGGCTGAACCAGATCATTGTCCCGATGACCGGAGTAATCGGAATCTGCGAACCGACCGCCGTAGTGAGTGTGGCTACACGCGAGCCGACTCCCTTGCTATTTGTGTACCGCACGGTGCAGTTGCTGATCGCACCGGCATTGGTCGCCGCAGCGACAAACAGCAAGCCAATACCGCAGCCTTCGCCGTTGGTCGTCCCGTTTACATCGCGTGCCGGTAGCGTCGGCGTGGTGATTGCCTGCTCGGTCGTGGTCGTGACCACAAGCCCAGAATTGACCCACAGGCAATCAAAGAAGTCATTTGTGTGGTTCACGGACGACTGCATATCGAGCGCGGTCAGGAAGTTCGAGCCTGCTGCCGCATTGGTCACAGGGATACACCCGTAATCCGCCGACTGCGTGCCGTCCGTGACACGTCCATTCACGCCCGGAGCGCCCGGTGCCCAAGCTCCCGGATAGCCCGCATCCTTGCTGGTGCAGTACCAGTTACCTATCGCTTTGGCTGCGGTGCTGGTTTTCATGAACGGGGTGAGTTTACCGTTGTAGTTCCCCAGCCCGGACGGCGGGTACTCTGCGCCCTGATTATCCCGGTGCACCCATGAACCATCTTCACGGTAGCCCAGCTTTTCCCCAGGGAGCAGCACGAAGCCGATCAGTTCAATGGAGTTGGTTCCGTCGAAATGCTGCACTGTTACGTCGCAATTCGTCCCGGCGGTGGTGTTGGCGATGTACAGCCCCTTGACGTTGCGTACCGTCGAAGCGCCCGGCGAGGCAATCACAGTCGTTGTCGCTGCCGTGGTGATCCGGGTATTGGTACGCCCCGGTGTCACTGTGGTTCCATTGAGGTCGGCATACGAAGCGTGCACCTCGATGGTCGCCGTCGCCGTGCCAGTGATAACCCGGATGATGTCGGACGTACTCGCAAGAAGCAGCATGATTACGCCACCGTGAATGCAGACGCGCCGAGCGTGACGGTGAAGGTGTCACCGTTGACGAGACTGATCGGCGAACCGTAGTCCCATCCGCCGACAACCTGATTGGTCGTGCCATTCACCAGTAGAGCGTACTGGAATGGACCCACGGCGCCGGTCGCGGTCCATACAGCAGGGTTTGCCAAGACGAGGCTATACGTCCCTGCCGACTGTGTTGCGGACGTTGTAGAGCAGGCATTCCCGCCCGCCGTGTAGCCGTTCGCCGTCGCAAGGTCTGTGGTTCCCGGCGTGAAGCTGGTCAGGCCCACCGGGGAGGTATTCGATAGCGCGATCTTCCACGAGTCTGACCCAAGGTTCATGCCTTCGAGCATGGGTTCGATTGCAGCGGTTGCCTTGACGTATGCGGCCATTGCGTTACTCCTTCACGGGTAGGTTGAGTTCTCGCGCCCAGTGCTGCCAGCCGTCGAGTCTTGCTGCGTCTGTGGCGCAAGCAGCCACAAATTCTTCGGGGGGTCCATAAGGATTTTCGGGACTGCCGGCTTGAGCGGCTCCGGCTGGATCACTGGGCACGACTGGCAGCCCGACAGAAACAGAAACAGGCCGCACAGGGCTGCACCGAACAGAAATCCCTTTGCCAAACCGTTTGACGTAGTTGGTGACTGCGTTCGTTTCCGCCTGTTCCACCAAGGCGGCAGTGTATTTCCGGGCATCGGTGAGTGCATCGTCATACTCCTTGGCTTGTTTGTCGCGGGCTTCCCTCGCGTTCTTTACTGCCTGGTCGAACTGTTGCTGGATGAAGTCCCTCTCCTCCTTCGCACCAGTCCAGAGGTGCCACAAGAGCATCAACACCACCGCTGCACAGACCTCCAGCGTGACTCGCCAGTTGCGAATCAAGATCGGGACAATCGCCCGAAACCATCCGACAACTCTTGATAAGATCAGTGCCCACATTCGTTGCTCCTTAAAACGACAATCTCCCCGCCGCTGTACCCGTCGAATTCGCACGCCACTTCAACGGCCTCTAGGGCGGATTTGCCTAGATACATCGCAGCCAATGCGAAATCCCGCCCCGATCCGAGCGCATGAAATTTGTTATGGTGCTGTTGCCATGTGGTTCCAACCTTGTAAAACAGAACATCACCGCGCGCTACAATTGCCGAGTTCTTATCATCCGGGTCACAAGTGATTCGCTGGCTGATGAATTCTGCAAAAGTCGGCAGTCCGTCTATGGACTCAGCGAGGTTGACTCCAATGGACCGCTCACCAGCACTGCCGAATAACCACGTTTCGCTTGCTATGGTTATTGCACTGATCTTCATACAGTACGCCTTGAGTCCGTGCGTATCCATAGCCAGCGTATCACCAGCCATTTCTCCGTTGCAGTATGCGATTGTGGTCATTTGCAACCCTTCCGTTCCCACTTGTCCTTGGCCTTCGCGTCGGCAACCGATTGCCATTGCATGTTCCCCGGCACATCCGGCCCACCGCATGCCAAAGCGACAACGTGATCCACGACATATCCCGGACAGGAATACTTCTTGTGCGCCACGGTCGCGGGGCATGGGTTCGCCCGCATGAATGCGTGCTTCTGGGCAACGCTGCGGTGGATGGTCGCGCCTGCTGTCGATGAGAACAACGACAGCAGGACGCAGGCAACGATGGATTTCCTTAGATGCATGTCAAGGCTCCTGTAACGGGATCAACTGAGCAGACCTTGCCCGGAGGGGGTTGAACTACGGTCGGCGTTGATGTCTGCGAGTGGTTATCGGTGGTCGTCGTCGTGGTGGTCGTGGTCGGCGCCGTATTCGTCCCGCTGCCAATCACGCCGGAGCCGGTCAAACTCGCCGTGGTGCTGGTCGTCGTGGAGTTGTTGCTGTCTGCCGTGTTGGTGGTCGTGGCCGTGTTTGTGCTGGTGCTGGTGGTTGTAGTCGTCGCACCGGACCCCTTGAGGTTCTGGTAGCCCCGCACTGCAACCATGCCCATCGCAGCCGGCACGATGGCGGCAGTAGCGAAGTCTTTGACGGCGCCAATGGTCGCCATGTAAGCGTCGTAGCCATTGGTCGGAAACTTGATATTTCCTTTGTCGCGCGGATCGGTGTACTCGACTTCGCAACCGCCAGCCGGGCAGGTCACTCTCAGCGTCGGCTTTGCACTCTGTTGCGCGTCAATCGCCATCTTCATTGCAGCGGGATCAGTTGCACAGCCTATACATATCGCTGACGACATGCATAGAAATACTGTTTTTCCATACACATTCACGGCTTTTCTCCTTTGGTTGAAAGCCACTTGTTGCCGAGCCTATTTGGGGTAGTGATCGCCCTTTCAGCATCCCATCCAGCAGTAATCCGCTTAGTTAGCGTCACCCGATTAACCACGCATCTAGGGTCATCAGCCCATTCAAACGACCGCTTCGTTTCACCGAAAGCTGAATAAGGTTTGCTTCTACATAACCGATGATCAATTGGTGGCTTCTTAACGTGCCTCTCGCGTTTATCACGAGCCTGACACGCTCTATGCATAGCTTGACTACTACAAACCCACATATTTTCTGGGCTATCATAGATTTTGCAGAATGTGCATTTCCTAAAATTAGCGTTGCCGCAGGCGTTAAGTGCGTCCGTCCGAGCGTGCAGAATCCTGTGGTACTCCTGAGAG
>JAHEXM010000197.1 GCA_023252115.1 Micrococcales bacterium
AGTTGACTTGGCAACGGAACTTCAGATTCTGGCTTTCCACGAACGCCGCCGATCAAACGACGTCAAACCAGTCGCGGCTGCAGGCGGTGCTCGGTGAGTTTGCTCCTAGTTGGTATCAGTCATCGAAGCGCGCCACTGTCACTGCTTGACCAGTTGGCTGCGGCAAACGCCGACTCCACGACGCTGCGCAACGAAATCGCAAGCTCGCCGTTTGTCGCCGAGAATATGGTCATTAGTACCTGCAACCGCATCGAGGTTGTTGCAGATGTTGCGCGTTTCCATGGTGCAGTCAACGACATTGCGCAGCGATTGGCGAAACACAGCGGCATTGCCTTTGATGAACTAACTCGTCACCTCTACGTGCACTTTGAAGAACGAGCGGTCCATCACACCTTGACGATGACGAGTGGACTCGACTCGATGATCGTCGGGGAGCAACAAATCCTGGGGCAGGTACGCACTGCGTTGCGCGAGGCACAAGATGCCGGTACCGCTGGGCGCGCGCTCAACGAACTCGGTCAAACCGCGTTACGTGTCGGCAAACGCGTGCACACCGAGACAGGTATCGACCGCCACGGCGCATCCGTAGTGAGCCTTGCGCTTGATGAAGCTACGGCAGTTCTTGGCACTCTCAATGACAAACGAGCGTTGGTGGTCGGCTCGGGTGCAATGAGTTCGCTTGCATTGCAGACATTGGCCAATGGAAATCTTGCCGAAGTCGTTGTCGCCGGGCGTAGTGTCGAATCGACCCAGCGCGTTGCTGCGTCGACGGGTGCCACTCCAATCACGATGGACGATTTGCCAGCCGCACTGGGTGAGGCTGACGTAGTCATCAGTGTCACCGGGGCCGCTGGCGTGGTCATCGGTGCCGATGACGTTGCAGCAACTATCGAGCAACGCAATGGTCGCCCACTTGTTGTGATCGATCTTGCCTTACCGCACGACACCGACCCAGCGATCGCCGAAATCGATGGCGTGACTCGCATTGATTTAGCGCGACTTGCAGAGGTCCCAGCAGCAAGCGCATCGCAAGCGGACTTGGATGCCGCCGCGGGAATCATCGATGACGAAGTGCGACTGTTTTTGGCCGAGCAGGCCGCGCTGCGCGTCGAACCCATTGTTGTTTCACTACGCGCCAAAGCTGACGTAGTTCTTGAAGCTGAACTTAATCGCTTGCGGCTGCGCCATCCGGAACTTTCTGAGGAAGCCATCGCAGCAGTTGAAAACACTTTGCGTCGTACCGTCAGCACATTGCTGCACACCCCGACCGTGCGCATGAAGCAGTTCGCGGCAGATCCGGACGGTCAGCGTTACGCGGAGGCTCTTCACGCATTGTTTGATCTGGATCCCGAAGCCGTGACGTCTTTGTCCGCACCCGGGCCTGCGCCAGTCGAAGGTTTCGATTCGGTCTTCGACGTGATGCCAGGCCCAACACCGGCAGAACCTGAGGGTCGGTGACTTGCGTCAATGCCTGATACCAATCAATCAGTTCAAGTTCCGCAACAGTCCGTTCGCGTAGCCACCAGAAAGAGCCCGCTGGCTCTTGCGCAAGCTGGCACCGTTGCCGACGCGCTAGCCGCGTCGACTGGTCGGACACCAGTCATCGTCCCGGTGTCGACGTTGGGTGACCTTGCGACGGACCCGCTAGCAAGTATCGGCGGGACCGGGGTGTTTGCTGGTGCCGTTCGCGAGGCCGTACTCAAAGGCGAAGCTGACGTTGCCGTTCACTCGCTAAAGGACCTACCAACCGCCGAGTTTGCCGGTCTCACCCTTGCCGCCGTGCCGAAGCGTGAAGATCCGCGCGACGTGTTGTGCGCCGGCGATACATCACTTGGCATTGACGACCTTCCAGCTCAAGCGCGAGTGGGAACTGGCTCGCCTCGACGCGCGGCCCAACTGCGCCACCATCGCGACGACCTGTCGGTGGTGGATGTCCGAGGCAACGTAGAGACCCGTTTGGGCAAGGTCAGCAGTGGTGAACTCGATGCGGTTGTTTTGGCCTATGCAGGATTGATGCGGCTGGGTCGCCTATCAGCCGCATCCTCGGTTATCGATCCAGATGTAATGGTCCCGGCGCCGGGCCAAGGCGCGCTCGCGCTGGAAGTTCGTGATGACTTGTCGGATTCAGACGCCGAGTTGTATTCAGCGGTAGCTGATCTCGATGACTTCGACTCACGCGCTGCAGTCACGAGTGAACGCTCATTACTTGCTGCACTGCAGGCGGGATGTTCGTCACCCGTCGGAGCGTTGGCGACACTTTCTGCGTCAAACCAGCAAGAACCCACCATCTACCTTCGCGCTGTCGTCGCAACAGTCGACGGCACGAAGGCGTTCAGTAAGTCCACTTCCGGTTTGGCGCAAAACGCCGAGAAGGTCGGCCGTCAATTGGCCGATGACCTCCTCGCGTCAGGTGCTGCCGGACTCTTGGGGGAGTCAAGTACGTGACATCCGAACGTCCAAAGAAAGCACCGCGCCCATTGGGTCATGTAGCGCTCGTCGCCGCAGGGCCTGGCGACCCGGAACTGATGACGCTTCGCGCGGCAGCACTGCTGGCTGCAGCAGACGCTGTCGTCGCTGATCCCGACGTCGTCGACCTAATTGCTGCCCACGCACCAGACGCCGAAATCGTTGACGCTGTCGACGAGAACGGACTGCCGCTGGACAGGGCAATTAGAGCCAAGCGCGTGGTTGAGCTCGCGCGTGCTGGCAAAGATGTTGTTCGCCTCATGGCCGGAGACCCAGTGTTCGATGGGTCGATTGCGACAGAGGCCACGGTGCTTCACCGCGCAAAGGTGCCGTTTGAGGTTGCGGCTGGAGTTTCGGTCATTGGTGGCGCTGCCGCTTATGCCGGTTACCCGTTGTTGGGTACCAAGTCCCGCGAACTGCGCGAAGTTGAAATCGACAGCGTGACCGACTGGGCGCCGCATGCCGATCCGAGCATCACCTTGGTCGTGTGGAACGCAGCTGACCGTGCGCCAGAGGTTGCCAAGGCTTTGATTGCGGCTGGGCGCAAGCCAGATACGCCAATCGCGATCACGCGCGGGGCGACGACAGTCGAGCAACGCACTATCGCTTCGACGCTTGAGGACTTGCCGACGGCTGTTAAGGCTGCCAAGCAAGCAGGTCCCGGCATTGTTGTTGTTGGCGAGGTGCTGAACGCGCGCGACAAGCTTTCGTGGTTCGAGACCAAGCCGTTATTTGGTTGGCGGGTTTTGGTGCCGCGCACAAAAGAGCAAGCTGGCTCGTTGTCGGACAAGCTTCGTCGCGACGGCGCTGTGCCTGTTGAGGTTCCAACCATTTCGGTCGAGCCGCCGCGTACGCCGCAACAAATGGAACGTGCAATCCAGGGACTGGTTTCTGGTCGTTTCCAATGGGTGGCGTTCACCAGTGCAAACGCAGTTAAGGCCGTGCGCGAGAAGTTCGAAGAGTACGGGCTCGATGCGCGCTCGATGGCTGGCCTCAAGATTGCCGCAGTGGGTGAACAGACAGCTGCAGCGTTGATTGCCTTCGGAGTGAAGCCTGATTTGGTTCCCAGTGGTGACCAGTCAAGCCAAGGCCTACTCGCCGATTGGCCGCCATACGACGCTGAAGTCGATCCAATTGACCGCGTATTCCTGCCGCGTGCAGACATCGCAACCGAGGCGCTTGCCGCTGGATTGCAAGAACTGGGATGGGAAGTTGACGACGTCACTGCCTATCGCACAGTGCGCGCAGCACCACCACCGGCGGAGACCCGCGAAGCGATCAAGACCGGTGGTTTTGATGCCGTGATGTTCACGTCGTCAAGCACAGTGCGCAACTTGGTGGGTATTGCGGGCAAGCCACATGCATGCACGGTTGTTGCGTGCATTGGTCCGCAGACTGCCGAGACGGCTAGGGAGCACGGATTGCGCGTGGATGTTTTGGCGGATGTACCGAACGTCGAAATTCTTGCTGACGATTTGGCAGCGCATGCCGAGACTTTGCGATTGGCTGCTCTTGAGAACGGCGACCTCACTTGGCGTCCGTCGCGACGTCGGGCAGGGTCACGTCGACGGGCAACGTAAGGATGACAGCGTTCGGCGACGAAGCACCTGAAGTCGGGGAGTTTCCCAACGTCAGGGCGCGCCGTCTGCGTTCGAGTGCGCCGATGCGCCGGCTCGTTAGTGAAGTCCGGACATCGCCAGCTGATCTCGTTTTGCCGCTCTTCACCAAAGAGCACTTGACAGCGCCACGACCAATCGGCTCCCTTCCGGGAGTGATGCAGCACGATCGCGATTCGATGCGCGAGGCAGCACACGATGCCGTGAAGGCTGGCATCGGTGGACTGATGGTATTTGCGGTTCCGAGCGAGCGTGACGAAGTTGGTTCCGGCGCGATCGATCCAAAAGGCGCGCTGAATGTGGCAATCCGCGATGTCGTCGCTGAAGTCGGTAGCGACATCGTGGTGATGGCCGATTTGTGTCTAGACGAATTCACGTCACATGGGCACTGCGGTGTTTTGGCTA
>JAHEXM010000198.1 GCA_023252115.1 Micrococcales bacterium
CCAAGGCGACCCAGAAGGGCATCTCGCACACTTCCCCCGACCAACGCCAGCGACTTGCCAGCCTTGGAAAACCTCTCCCCGAGGTCAACTGCCAGAGGTAAGGCATCCCCGAGACCCGCGACAACCAGGGTTCTGGCCGCAGTCAGCGCGGCCTGCTCGGATAGCCCAGATGGGCCGGCGGACTGGCCACCCCGTTCGACATTCACGTCGCCGACACTAGAGCTCCCAAGCCTGCGCATGTGGCGCGACTATCCTGCGCGCATGGCCTCCATGTCACCGGACTCAGCTGGTGACCGACCCCCCATGGCCGTGCCGAGCGATATTCGGGCGCCCCGCAAACAGCCGCCAGCTGAAGAAACCAGTGCTGGCGGGCTGATCGTGGACATTTCTTCCGACCCACCATGCGCGGCTTTAATCGGCCGACTTGATCGACGCAATCGGCTTATGTGGTCACTGCCAAAAGGCCACATCGAGGATGGCGAGACACGCGAAGAGGCAGCCGTGCGGGAGGTCGAGGAAGAAACCGGGATCCGCGGAACCATTGTGGCGCCGTTGGGCACGATCGATTTTTGGTTCGTCGCCGAGGGTCGACGCATCCACAAAACCGTTCACCACTTCTTATTGCGCGCCAACAGCGGGCAGATCTCTGCCGAAGATCCAGAAGTGGTCGAGGTCCGTTGGATTGACCTTTCGGAAGTAGCCACAACACTGGCGTACGCAGATGAACGCAGACTGGTTGAAAAAGTGCCCGAACTGCTGGCAGACATCGAGTGATGCCAGCATCTGCCGCTAGGCGAGGGCTCGCCCGTCGACGCTTCGCGTTCGCAGCTTTGTTGTGCGTCGGCGCATCCATGATCACGGTTGGCGCAGCGGCCGCACCTCGAACGGAAACAACGTCACCACCCAGCGGGATCGCCGTAACTCTCGATGTGCTTGATCCGGTTGTGCCCGTGTCCAAGAGTGTGCTGACACTGCAAGGCACTCTCACTAACAACACGGACCGCGCAATCAGCAGCGTCACCGTCAACGTGACCCGGTCGGCATCGCACCTCACCAGCAGTACGAGCGTGGGTGAAATTGCTGTTGGCCAGTCAACCCCCACCCAGACATTCCTGCCCGATGGTTCGTTCCAAGTTCCGGGACAGATGGCAGCACACACATCAAAGCCATGGATCTACAAGAAGCCGATGACGAGCCTGGGGCTCAATCCCAATGGTGTGTACTCGCTCCAAGTGGAAGCAGTTGTCACGGATGACTCGTCAACCAAAGCCGTGACCAGCTCCTTCTTGCCCTGGTTTCCAGACAAGTCGGGAGTCCATCCAACCGGTGTCGTGTGGCTCTATCCGCTTGTTGACTGGCCCGGACGCGACGCCGACAACGTGCTACTGAGTGATCGAACTCCGGTCGAGATCTCGCCAGGCGGGCGTTTGAAGAGCATCTTGGATGCGGGTCTCGGTGGAACAAATCAACTCACGTGGGTAATAGACCCGGAGCTGATGGAAACAGCCACGGTCATGACAAAGGGCTACTCGGTCTTACAACCCAGTGGCGACCCAACGAACGTGCCAAATTCTCCAGCTGCCGTCGACTTCATAGGTCGCGCATCGGCTGGCCTCAAATCGGTACCGGTTCTTGCCCTGCAATATGCCGACCCTGACGTCAACGCGTTGACCAAAGCCAAACTCAACGAAGACATCGTGCGGGCAACAACCGTCGCGCCTGATGAATTGGCGGCGACACTCGGACGCCCGGTGACTGGCGGGTTTGCTTGGCCACCAGGTGGCCGACCTGATCGTCCGACACTTGATGTACTGCAAGGCGCCGGTATCAAGACGGTGCTGATGAACGAAGACGCGATGCCGCCGGACTCCGATCCTGGATTTACGCCGAGCGGTACCGCAGTCATTCGAACTCAGACCGGACAGATGACTGCGTTGTTGGCAGATCAGGGGCTGACGGACGCTCTCTCGTCACCGCAGGCAACGGAAGCAGATGCGACGCTGGCGCGGCAACGGTTCCTTGGCGAACTCGGCGTCATTACTAGCGAACTAACTGACCAGCCGCGAACAGTTATCGCCGCACCGACTATCCGCTGGCAGCCAGCTTCATCTGTGGTGGCCCAACTTCTGGTTGCACTTCGAACCAGCAACTGGGCGCGAAGCGTTCCGCTGAATGCTTCGACGGCTGCCCCGTCAGACGTTTCGCGCACATTCCACAACCCATCTGCGAAACAGCGGCGCGGTGAACTGCCGAGTGCTTACCTGCAAAAAGTCAAGGTTGGGGAACAGCAGCTTGCGGTGCTGGCATCAATCCTGAACGACCCAACCGACTTGACCGCGCGTTTCAGTTCAGCGTTTCAACGGACCGAATCAGGTGCGTGGCGGGGTGACTTAAACGCAGGAGAGCTGCTGCTGAATCGCGTTATGTCCGAACTCGCCACCCAGACAGCTCAGGCCAGAGTGGTGTCAGGTGGAACGGTCAGCTTCTCTGGCAGCACAGGAAAAGTTCCGGTCACGATTGCCAACGACCTTGACCGGCCCGTCAGTGTCGGCGTGAAGCTCACGGCAAATCCGGCCGTCCGATTGGTTTCCGAACCGAAGCCAGCAATCACCATCCCCGCCAATCACAAAATCAGCACCGAAATTCCCGCACAGGTGCTCGGTGATGGCGGACTCGATGCGAGCGTGCAACTCACGACGCCAACGGGACAGGACTACGGAGTACCGAGCAAGGTCAGGCTGCGCAGTACGGCCTACGCCGGAGCAGCAGCGTGGGTGGTAGGTATTGCCTTTGTGGCTTTGACCGCAATGATCGTCTTCAATGCGTTCCGTCGTCGGCGTGATCGCGCCGCTGAACGAGCCGGCAGGACCAATGAGTAGTCCCGAGGCTGCCGCAACTGAACCGGGCCAAACATCAGAGGTGCTGCGCAACAGTGCGTTGATGGCCACTGGAACTGTGGCAAGCCGAATCACCGGCGTGATCCGCGACATTTGCATCGCAGCGGCCATCGGTTCGTTCATGCTTGCCGACACCTACGCGCTGGGTAACTCGCTACCCAACATCATTTACATCTTGGTTGTCGGTGGTGCCCTCAATGCGATCTTTGTGCCGCAACTCGTCCGAGCGATGCAGCGAGACGACGATGGCGGTGCCGCCTACGCCGACCGACTGTTGACCCTTGTCGGGCTTGTACTGATCATCCTTTCGATCGCAGCGGTGCTGCTTGCGCCGTGGATTGTTCGCATTTATGCAACGGCCGAATACGGCCCCAACGAACTGTCGCTGGCCACGGCTTTTGCGCGGTATTGCCTTCCGCAGATTTTCTTCTACGGGATTTACACCATGTTTTCGCAAGTGCTCAATGCCCGCTTGCATTTCGGCGCACCGATGTTCGCACCGATTGTGAATAACGTCGTGATGATCGCGACAGCAATTACCTTCATGTGGGTTGCCGGAACGATGGTCAGCACATCGACAATTACTCCTGGTCAAACTGCTTTGCTGGGCATTGGTACAACGGTTGGTGTTGCCGCGCAGGCACTGGTATTGATACCGGTGTTGGCACGAGTCGGGTACAAATTCCGACCGCGTTTCGATTGGCGCGGACATGGACTTGGCAAAGCGGGATCCCTGGCCGGATGGACTATCGGTCTAGTCCTGGTCAATCAAATCGGTTTCTTGGTGATCTCGCGATTGGCGACCGAGGCAAACGTCATCGCTTCGCAGATCGGTGGCACTCCCCAAGGTCTCGCTACCTATCAGCGCGCCTTCTTGGTGTTCATGCTCCCGCATTCAGTGATCACCATTTCGCTTGTCACCGCTTTGTTGCCGCGCATGAGTAAGGCAGCGGCTGAGCATCGGCTCAACGAAGTTGCCACTGACGTTTCCGAAGGTATGCGATTGATCGGCGCTCTGATCATTCCGTGTGTCGCATTTCTGGGCATCTTTGGACCGATGGTTGGCACTCTGTTCTTTAGCGTTGGGGCAAACCGGGGTGCCGCGGCGACGTACACGGGCTTGGTGGTTTCGGCTTTCGCGATCGCACTTCTACCGTTCTCGCTCTTTTACATGTTGCTCCGCGGGTGGTACTCGGTTGAGGACACCCGCACACCTTTCCTCGTGACTGTCCTTTACAACATCATCGCGATCCCGTTGACCATCGTGCTGTTCATGCTCGCGCCTGATCACTACAAAGTGGTGTCGCTAGCGCTCGCCTATGGCATCGCTTATTGGATCACCGTCGTGTTCGCCTGGATCCTGCTACGGCGAAGGCTCGGGAGTTTGGACAGCCGGCACACGGTCGCTTCCCTGGCCAAGATGGTGGTGGCAGCTCTGGTGTCCGCCGCCATTGGATTCGGCGTTGCGGTGGGCGTCGTCGCGGCAGTCATGGCTCTGTTAGACAAACCTGTTTCCGGCCTCTACTCACCTAGCTGGCTGACGGCACTGGGCTGCGTGGTGATCGGCGGAATCGTCACGGTT
>JAHEXM010000199.1 GCA_023252115.1 Micrococcales bacterium
CTGGCGCGCGCTTCGTGGTGCGCTTGGCAGTGGTCTTCTTGCGCTGCCGGGGCTTTCCATCACCAGATCCGATTGGGATGATTCGTGCGTCAGGCATGGACCTTGCCCTTTCCGGTGAACAGCGAAACCAATTGCTCCTCGACGGCTTCAACGCGGTCTGGTGGGATCACGCGATTGAGCTTGCGCGCTTTGACGAACGCGTCAAAGGTCTCTGATGTCGTGTGCTGGGGAGTAAAACCGAAGACCGTTCGCATCCGCGTCGTGTCTACGCCGCGGCCAAACGTCAGGAATCGAACTTGCTCGGGCGAAAAGTCAGCAAGCCCAAGCTGCCGAGTCAACGCGCCGACCGAACCAACCAGAGCAGGCGGAACGGGGATGATCGGTCGACCTGCGCGACGTGCTGCTTGACTCAAAGCGATGACACCGTCACCAGCAACGTTGTACATGCCGGGGTGATCGTCAATTGTCGCTTGGCGCAATGCCTCAAGACCGTCATCTTCATGAATGAACTGAAGTCGCGCATCGTGACCCATCACCGTTGGAATCACCGGCAGCTCGAAATATGCCGACATCGGTGTCTCAACCCGTGGGCCCAAGAAGTTGGCGAATCGAAGCGTAGATACCGATACGTCAGGACGCCGCCGAGCAAATCCGCGGACGTACCCCTCGACCTCGACACAATCCTTGGCCCACCCGGAGCCAGGCGCGCTCTTAGGTTCCATGTCCTCGGTGAACAGCGCGGGGTCCTTTGGGCCGGCGCCGTACACCGACGTTGATGACTTAACGACAAGTTTGGTGACGCTCGGGGACTTCTGGCAGGCAGCGAGTAGCTGCATTGTTCCGATGACGTTGATTTCCTTCATCGACATCCGGCCACCTGCTTGGAGCGGCGTCGCGATGACACCCATGTGAACGACGGTGTCGACTTCGGCGGCATTGATGACTTTGGCGATGATCGGATTGCGAATGTCGGCGCGAACAAATTCAGCACCACCGATGTCCTGGCGCGGCGGGACAACGTCGACGCCAATGACTCGGTCAACGGCCGGGTGCTCGGTGAGGATTCGGGCCATGCGCCCACCCAGATACCTGGAGACACCAGTTACCAAGACGACTTTTGACATCGCCACTCCTTGCGCATAGATGTCAGGGGTGGAGGACTTACTTCTTATTGCGGCGTTGCACCCTTGTCTTACGTAGCAATTTGCGGTGCTTCTTCTTCGCCATGCGCTTGCGGCGCTTCTTGACGACGGATCCCACGCGGTGTGCCCTTCACTCGTTTCTCGACTTCGAGCAGACTACGCGAACCGACTCGGTCGAGATGGGCACGGGTCGCTTCCTAGAAGTTGATCAAGTTGGATCGCCTGCCCGCTCAAAGTCCGAGGTGCGGAAACACGGCGGCCTTTGTTTCGGCAATAGCGCGATCAACTCCACTGACCACGCCATAAGGCTCGCTCGAGAACACTCGATCAAGTGTTGATCCGTCTCCCATGCGCTCAGGTGCGGGCCGGCCAAGGTGCGCCAAGATGAATTCGCTGAAAGCCGCTGGCACCGGTGATTGCGGATCAATTTCGGCATGCGCCGCAATCGCAGTCAAGTGCGTCCACGCACGAGGCACGACGTCCACCCATTCATAGCCGCCTCCACCAACTGCTATCCAGCGACCTTCACATAATTCATGGGCGAGGTCATGGATCCGTTGGTACGAGGCGCGCTGACCTTCGATCGTCAAAGCGAGGTTGGCCAAAGTGTCATCGATATGCGAGTCGCAGCCCTGTTGGCTGACCAAGATCTGTGGTTTAAAGGCGCGCAATGCAGCCGGAACAATCTGGTCAAATGCGCGCAGCCATGCATCGTTACCAGTGCCTGCCGGCAGCGGAATGTTGATCGCGGAACCCAAAGCGTCAGGTCCACCGATTTCGTTGGAGCGACCGGTTCCGGGAAACAGCGTTCGCGGATTCTCGTGCAGCGAAATCGTCATCACGCGGGGATCGTTGTAAAACATCTCCTGAACGCCGTCGCCGTGATGGACGTCGACATCGACGTATCCGATTCGTTCGACTCCCTGATCAAGAAGCCAAGCGATCGATACACCGATGTCGTTGTAAATACAGAACCCCGAAGCTGCACCGGGCATCGCATGATGCAAACCGCCTGCGAGGTTGATCGCGTGAGTACTGACTCCGGTGTAGACCTGTTCGGTCGCGGCCAAAGTCGCACCACAGACACGCGCGGCCGCTTCGTGCATCCCGGTGAAGACCGGTACGTCTGGCGTACCCAGTCCACGAGCGATGTCTTCAACGAGAAGACCGTCGGAGCAATTCTGAACCGTGGCAATGTACTCAGGAGTGTGAACTCGCAACAAATCCTGCTGCGAAGCCGACATGACACCGTTGGCGAGGGTGACATTGTCGAGGTCGAATATCCCGCAGTCGCCAATCAGTTTGTGTGCGAGCTGCACGCGCAGCGGCGCCAGTGGGTGTCCCGGACCGAAGTCGTATCGGCGTAGGTCGTCATCCCAGATGTAGTGCAGCGTGCTGTCGGCATAGCTAGTCACCCGATCACCCTAGGACGCACGAGCGAGTCGCGGGCTCAGCCAGCTGCCAGTTCTTTGGAGCGATCTCGCGCAGCTTCCATCGCAGTCAGAAAAGCATCATGGACATTGGAGTGCTCAAGTTCGCGTAACGCTGCCGCAGTTGTGCCACCAGGTGACGTGACATTTTCGCGAAGCACCGATGGACGCTCCCCCGTTTCGCGAAGCATTACTGCCGAACCAACAAGCGTCTGAATGGTCAATTCGCTGGCGATCTCGCGATCTAGTCCGAGCGATACGCCCGCCTCGATCATCGCTTCAACAATGAAGAAGATGTACGCCGGACCCGAACCCGAAATTGCCGTGACCGCGTCCTGTTGAACCTCGGGCACCCGAACAACTTTGCCTACTGCACGCAGCATTTCCTCAGCCTGGGCAAGATGCTCGTCGGTGCAGTGCCTACCGGCGGACACGGCGGCCATTCCTTCGTCGACTAGCGCCGGAGTATTCGGCATCACTCGCACTACGGCTATGTCGTTGGGTAACCGTTTGCTAATGAAGTCAGTCGTGATCCCCGCCGCGAGGGACACTACAAGCGCGTCGGGGCGAACCGATGGTCTGATCTCTTCAAGAAGAGTTGCCATGTCTTGAGGCTTGACCACTAAAACCAACACGTCGGCTGAACTCGCAGCCTCGGAGTTCGACAGGACGCGCACACCGTGACGTGCGATCAATTCCTTCGCGCGTTCAGGTCGCTTCTCGGCAATGACCAGGTTGTCGGGAGACCATCGACCACGCAAGAGCCCGGTGACGAGGGCCTCGCCCATGACACCAGCACCAAACACGGCTGTCGTGCTCATGGTGATCTCCCTATGGATGAACTAGTACTTCGACGACAAAGCCTTGATGAATAACCCAAGGTTGGCAGGCTTCTCGGCCATTCGTCGAACGAGATACGCGTACCACTGCGAGCCGAAAGGCACGTACACGCGAACGCGTTCACCCAGTGAAGCGAGTCTTCGCTGTTCCTCTGGGCGTACGCCGTACAACATTTGGTACTCGTAGCTGCTTCGTTCACGACTCGTACGCACTGCGAGTGCAGCCGAAATATCTACGAGGCGAGGGTCATGTGTGGCAATCATCGGGTATCCCTTGCCATGCATCAGCACTTTAAGAGCACGAACGAATGCAAGGTCAATGTCTTGGCGCGATTGATATGCGACGTCGCTGTGCTCGGCATAGGCACCCTTGCAAAGGCGAACCCTTGAACCTTGCGTTGACAACTTCTTGGCATCGTCCATGGTCCGTTTGAGATACGCCTGCAGGACCGCGCCGGTGGCGGGATACTCCTCGCGCAACACGGCGACCGCGGCCAGAGTGTCATCGATGGTGGTGTGGTCTTCAGCGTCGATCGTGACTGTTGTGTCCAGTTCAGCGGCAGCCGCGCATATCCGCCGGGCATTTTCCAGCGCGATAGCCGCGCCATTGTCAGGCAGAGCTTGGCCAATCGAACCGAGCTTTACGGACACTTCAGCGCGATCGGTCAAATCGGCTTCGCCAAGTTCAGCTAGCAACCGAATGTATGTATCAGCGTTCTTGTTCGCCCGATCTTCGTCTGTGATGTCTTCGCCGAGGTGGTCAATAGTGCAATGCAGGCCAGCAGCAGAGAGTTCCCCGGCAACGCGCACAGCGTCTTCGACTGTCTCGCCTGCTACAAAGCGGGACACCACGCCACTGGCGAAAGGATTGTTGGTGGCCATGGCCTTCATCGCTTCGCTTTGCGAAGCACTCAACAGTGCGTGACGTAACACCATGAGTCAGCCCTTCGATCCGGGCAACGGCTTCGTCGGCGTGAGCCAATCCTGAACCGTTGGTGCGGTCAGGCGAACGAGGTCATCTTCGGACATTGAGGCAATCGGTTCCAGCCCCGTCACGTA
>JAHEXM010000200.1 GCA_023252115.1 Micrococcales bacterium
CGATGGCGAGATGGTTGGTGTGCCCACGGGTTTCTCGGACTTGGATGCTTTGACTAACGGTTTGCATCCCGGCCAGATGGTGATCGTGGCTGGTCGTCCCGCAATGGGTAAGTCAACACTTGGCTTGGACATTGCACGTAGCGCGTCAATCAAGAACGGGTTGGGAAGTGTGATCTTCTCGCTCGAAATGGCGCGTAACGAAATTGTGATGCGTTTGCTTTCGGCCGAGGCGCAAATCCCGTTGAAGAACATGCGTTCGGGGACTATGACCGACCCCGAGTGGGAGCGCTTAGCAATGAAGATGAGCGCAGTGTCTGAAGCGCCGCTGTTTATTGACGATTCGCCGAACATGACGATGATGGAAATCCGAGCCAAGTGTCGGCGCCTTAAGCAGCGTCACGAATTGCGTCTTGTCGTGATCGACTACATGCAGTTGATGACCAGTGGGCGCAAGGTCGAGAGTCGGCAGCAGGAGGTCAGCGAGTTCTCACGCCAGCTGAAGCTGCTTGCCAAGGAACTTCAGGTGCCGGTCATTGCGTTGAGCCAGTTGAACCGTGGTCCGGAGCAGCGGCAAGATAAGAAGCCGATGCTGTCCGATCTGCGTGAATCAGGATCGCTGGAACAGGACGCGGACGTTGTTGTCTTGTTGCACCGCGAGGATCATTACGAGGCCGAGTCACCGCGTGCTGGTGAAGCAGACTTCATCGTTGCCAAGCACCGCAACGGCCCGACGGGAACAGTCACCGTCGCATTCCAGGGTCACTATTCGCGCTTTGTCGATATGGCGCACAGCTACTGAAAGTCTGTTGTCGAGATGCAACCTAAATGAGCAACTGAGGCCTTCTGCTCAAATACCACCCCAATTTGTCCTCTTGGCCTTTTTCGGGCCGATCCTCATTGCGGGCTCATATTGAGCTTCCAATGGTGCGGCACCGAATCATGGGCGCCCAAAATCGTCCAAGAGTTGATTTAGGCCGAGCATCGGTTTTGGACACGTTTTTTGGGCATCTGGCTCTCAAGTCGGCGATCGCTTTGCGAAGGCAAGCCAGACTTGGCGATTGTTGCTCGAAAACGCTCGGTTAGGAACAGGGAGTAAGGGAATGTGTCCTCGGTTTTGAGATCACTTCCGAGAGTCCCGCTATCGGCCGAATTCGAGTAGACGCGTTCGAAACTGAGCAACGATATGGTTTGAGCGTGTCCGGTCAGATCAGCGTGATCTCGCGAGAGAGCAATCCAAGGCGCTCGACAGGATCGATGGCGTACCGCTGGCGATGTTCATGCGGGGGAATAGTGGCGGTCATTGGTACGGGTCCGCCGAGGAGGCTCTGAAGGCTGCCAAACGGCATAGTCTCAAATGCACCATGATCGAACTCTTGGACGAGTAATCTCTGGGCCTGTAGCAAAGGCCGAAACCGGACGTTTGCGGCCGCTCCACGTCCCGGTTATACTGCAAGTATGACTTCTCGCGTTGGACCCAAAGGCCAGGTAGTAATCCCGAAGGAACTGCGCGATCAGCTAGGCATTCAGCCGGGCGATCGGATGGATTTCTGGCTTGAGGGTGATCATGTGGCCGGCCATCGGGCGGAACCCGCAACTCCGTTGCGTGGGAGAATCCGTGGCCAATCACTGACATCCGAACTGGTAGCGCAGCGCGCCCATGAACGCGAGCGTGAGGACATCCGTTGAGCGGGCGGGTCGCGCTCGATTCCTGGGCGATACTCAACCTTCTCGAAGACGGCGTTAACGCGGTCAAGGTGGAAGCGGCTGTTGACTCCGGTGACGCGGTCATGTCGTGGATCAACCTAGGCGAAGTCGCCTACATCTTGACGCGGCGCCTAAACGAAGACGCGGCTAGCGTGGTGGTTGCCGACGTTCGGGCAAGCGTGGATGTTCAACTGCCTGATGCGCCTCTTGTTCTTGCTGCCGCCAAGATCAAGGCTGGGATGACAATGGCGTATGCCGATGCGTTTGCGGCGGCGACAGCGTTGCGCTACGACGTCCCGCTCATGACAGGTGACCCAGAGTTGCTGGTAAGACCGAAGCGGAGCACCAAAATCAAACCCTGGCGTTGGGTTGACCTGCGCTAGACGTGATTGAGCGCGGGTTAGTCGCGAACCCATATATGCGGGTCGGAACCTGAATGAGCAGCGAGGCCCTACTACTCAAAGAACCACACAAATTATTCGTTTGATCGATATGACCATTTCCGTTAGCGCTCCGTACTCGAGGCGTAAGGGGATTGAGCCAGCTCGTCGGCAATGCCGCGGATGGATACTTGGTGGAAGGCGATCATTGAGTTGACCGGCGAAATGTCTGAGTGCATGAATTCCGGTGAACTTAGATCCGGCGTTGCTCGCGGCATCGCGGTACCACCTATTGATGTAGTCCGGTCTTCTGCGCGAGCTTGGCATCAGCGAACTAGCTATATTTGCCGACACCATGCCATCGGCCGCTATTCATTCAGTGGCTCCTCACACGAGAGTTGATCAACGATGAAGAAGCCTCTCTTGATTGCTGGAACCGCCGTAGCGGCGTTTGTGTTGGTCACCACTGGGTGCAGCAGTTCAAGCACGTCGTCGCCAGCCGCGAGTACCACGCCGAGCAGCGCCGGAGCCACTCAGTTCTGCACGCAGATCGATTCGATCATGGCCAACAATCCAGATACGGATCCGACCGCGACGGCAGCTGCACTGAACAAGATCAAGGATCAGGCAGCCAGCAATCCTGAGCTTCAGGCGAAAATTGCGGCCGCGGCAGAAGCATTTGCCGCATATGGCAGCGATCATTCATCAACCAACGGCGAGACCCTCAAGTCAGCCTCCGGTGCGCTAGGCGCTGCGTGCCAAAGCGCCACGCAGTCTCCGTGACAAACTCCGTTGGAGGGTAGGGCCCTCGAAATCCGGTTTTGAGATCAATGTTTGGAGCCCGCGTCACAGTTGTGATCATCACGCCGGGCCCAGCGCGCATTTGAGCCGCGATTGCTTAAGGATGCCGATGCGGCTCAGTGTTTCTCATTGGTCAAGCTCACTTAGCCTTGAATCTCGACCGCCTTGTGATCCGGATTGATCTTGTAGAATCTGTGGCAAATGTCATCTGTGGCGAAAAAGCCTGGATTGATCTTGGGGCCGCGACAAGTGCGAGAGATGAGCACGGCGTGACAAAGATGTTCCGAGGGTGAGCCCGAAGCCTCCCGTGCGTGAGTTGTTGCGCGCCAGGGACCTCGCTGATTCCCGCTACGACCAGGACCTGACGATCGCCGACCTCGCGGCCGCCGCACACCTGTCTCGCGCCCACTTCATGCGGGAGTTCAAGAAGGCCTTCGGCGAGACTCCCTACGCGTATCTGCTCACGCGACGGCTGGAGCGCGCTGCCACTTTGCTGCGCTCGACGGACTGGTCAGTCGCAGACATCTGCATGGCGGTGGGCCTCACTAGCGTCGGTTCGTTCACCAGCAGCTTCACGCGCGCGTACGGCCTTAGTCCCACTCGCTACCGGGCAATGTTCCCGCCGGCCGCCGCCCTTGTGCCGGTGCCGTTGTGCATCTTGCGTGCCTACGGTCGGCCAACGAACAGCACTATCGGAGAAGACCGATTGTCATGACTGCGCCTAGGCTCGTGAAACGACAACCATGGAGGTTTCATGAAGCTGAGCACCACGCAGGTGTGGGTTCTTGACCAGGACGAGGCAGTCTCTTTCTGGACGCATAAGGTCGGATTCGAAATCAAGGAAGACGTCACGATCGCAGAGCTCGGCAACTTCCGATGGGTCACGGTCGGACCCAAGGATGGCGACGGCACGGCGATCGTCCTCATGGCGGTTCCCGGTGAGCCCGTGATGGACAGCGCCACCAAGGCTCAGGTTGAGGACCTGGTAGCTAAGGGGTTCGCGACCGGTTTGTTCTTCACCACCGACGATGTTCAGGGCACGTACGATCGGCTCAGCGCAGCAGGCGTTGAGGTCATCGGCGAGCCGACCGAACAGCCCTACGGCATTGACTTCGGATTCCGCGATCCGTCCGGCAACCACTTCCGCGTGGCACAACGGTCCTAACGACTGCAGGCGCTCGCGACATCTATGTTCCTGCCCGCTGCCTACTGGCGACGACGGATCTCGACAAGCAGCACCCACGCATTGGCGATTGCGACCAGAAAGCTCAAAAGCATTCCGGCGGCCACCCAGTAAAGTCCGCCGCCCCAGTGCAGCCACAGCGAAACACCACCGATCACGGCTGGAAGAGTTGCAAGCTGAGACTCGGCGATACGCCGTTTCAGACTCGTCATTTCGCCACGCGACTTGTCGCGGGTCTGAACCTGGAATCCAAGAACGGCCAACCACCCAATGCCAGCAACGACTGCTATGCAGATTCCCAATGCTTGCGCCGACGGCATCGGAAACACTGCGATGCTCACAATGACCAGCGCCACGGCCAAAATGTCGAGCGTCTCCGCAGCCCGATACGGCAGAGCAGCG
>JAHEXM010000007.1:0-15161 GCA_023252115.1 Micrococcales bacterium
GCCCAGCGCGTGCCAGGAGGTTCGTCGTTGCCCCAATCAAAGTCGTCACGAACGACCACGGAATACGGCATGTAGGGAGCAGAGTCATTGTCGTCTCGGACAAGGTCATCGCTGCCTTGGTGGCCAAAGATCGCTGGGTTCAGCTTCATTTGACCGTCAATGGCGCGGGCGTAGGGGTCAATCAACAATTTGTTTGGGTTAAAGCGCAAGCCGTTTGCAGGGTCCCATGGGCCATGGACCCGAAACCCGTACCGATCGCCAGCTTTTACCCCAGGCACATACCCGTGAAAGACGTGGAAAGTTGTTTCAGCCAACTCGACCGTCTGCTGATTGCCGTCGTCATCGATGAGGCAGAACTCAACGGCTCCGGCCCCAGGGGCCCAAACAGCGACGTTGGCGCCTTCATCATCGGCAGTCACGCCCAGCGGTTGCCATGCGCCGGGCCAGGCAACGTTGGGTGGCAGCCCCTCTTGCATGCTCGCGCCCTCTCCTGGCCGTAGTAATCCCGCAGTGGTCGGGTGTGCATCCTGCTGTAGAGCAGGCTAAGTGTGCCCCTTTTGGGGGCGCTTCGTCGTGGTGGCGTCCGTCATTCGCGCGGCAAAGGGATTACGTCGAACCTGATGGGTCGGCGGCTGGGCGTTCCGAGTTAGCCTGGCAAAGTGACTGACACCAAAGAATCGGCGGCATCTCTCGACGTACAAGACGGCGTAGCAACGATTTTGCTCGCCCGACCGCCGATGAATGCTCTCGACACCGAGGTTCAGGCTCGACTCCGTGAACTCTCGGCTGAGATCAACACACGGCGCGATATTCGAGTGGTCATCGTCTATGGGGGACCGAAGATTTTCGCTGCCGGCGCTGATGTCAAAGAAATGGCCGATTGGGATCACCTCACCATGGTGGATAGGTCCCCAGCGCTGACCGAAACCTTTAGTGCAGTGGCGAGGATCAATAGACCAACGATTGCGGCGATCACGGGATTTGCCCTCGGCGGTGGACTTGAATTGGCACTGGCATGCGATTTGCGCGTCGCCGGTGAGAACGTGAAATTTGGTTTACCCGAAATCCTGCTCGGCATCATTCCCGGCGGCGGTGGCACTCAGCGGTTGCCCCGACTCATCGGTCCGGCGAAGGCGAAGGACTTGATTTTCACGGGTCGGTTTGTTGACTCGGCCGAGGCTGAGCGCATTGGTTTGGTAGATCGCGTAGTTCCCCGCGACGACGTTTACGCGGCTGCAGTGGAACTGGCAACGCAACTGGCGAAGGGCCCGGCATATGCAATACGTGCTGCAAAGACCGCAATCGATCGCGGCCTTGAGGTCGACCTTGCCACCGGTATTGAAATCGAACGCATGCAGTTCGCCGAACTATTCGCCACCCAAGACCGTCGTAACGGCATGGACTCCTTCGTAAAGAATGGTCCCGGCAAGGCCGAGTTCGAGGGGCGGTAGCCGAGGTGGCGGAAACTAAATCGACTGCCAAGCTGGTTGTGACATCTGAGACAGGGCCGCGTGTCGCTAGTCCTGAAGACATCGAACGCGCGTGGGATGACCCGCGTCTGGCAAATGTCTTGTATCACGACTGGGAAGCCTCGAAGTACGACGCAAAATGGTCGATCTCATACGACGAACGTTGCGTCGCCTATGCGCGCGATCGGTTTGCGCACATTGCAGGTAAGCAAGGTTGGCCATATGCAAAGGCTCTGGAAATTGGCTGTGGAACCGGGTTCTTCTTACTCAACCTTCGCCAGGCCGGTGTTCTTTCCGACGGGGCAGTAACTGATATTTCGCCGGGCATGGTTGAAGTTGCGACCCGTAACGCGCGTGGCCTTGGGTTCGACGTTGACGGCCGAGTTGCCGACGCCGAGAGTGTTCCATATCCAGATGACCACTTCGATTTGGTGATTGGGCACGCGGTGTTACATCGCATCCCGGACGTCGAGAAAGCATTGCGCGAGGCGCTTCGGGTGTTAAAGCCCGGCGGGCGTTTTGTGTTTTGTGGTGAACCAACAAAACGTGGCGATGTGGTCGCCCGCAAGCTGTCGCAACTGACTTGGGGTACGGCATCGCGCATTAGTCACTGGCCGCTTGTGCGTAAGAAGTTCGCGCGAACCAAGGTGGAACTCGAAGCCTCGTCACGCGCGGCAGCACTTGAGGGGGCGGTCGAGGTTCACCGGTTCGACCCCCGCGAATTGCGTGGAATTGCCATGCGAGCGGGAGCGATCGACGTCGAAACAGTGACCGAGGAGCTGACGGCTTCGTGGTTCGGCTGGCCGGTGCGAACAGTTGAAGCTGCGGTAAAGCCCGGTGCGCTTGGTTGGCCGTGGTCGACGTTTGCCCACCGCGGATGGGATGGATTGTCCGCGCTGGACGAGAAAGTCTTGTCGCGTGTTGTGCCTGATTCTCTCTTCTACAACGTGTGCCTCACCGGCACCAAGCCTTGATCCACTTCGAAACCGAGAGAGGGCTCAGGCGGTGGCGGGGGTTGGGGAACCATTGGCGGTCCCGTCAGTCGAACCCGACGGAGGTCCCTCAGAGCTTTCGGACAACGCCGGCGGTGGCTCGGTGTCGAGTAGGCCACGGACGACAACCCCAATAACCACGGCCATGATCACAATCGGCAACACTTGCAAGCCTTGGGTGCCGCACAGCAAAGTCACGATGACCAGCGCCGACAAGGGAAGTCGCATCTGCGCGGCAGTCGCGGCCGCCATGCCAGCTGCGAATCCGGCAAGTGGTGACATGCCCGGCAGAAGTCGACCAGCTATCAGTCCCAGCGCTGCTCCCAGAAAGAGCGCCGGAAAAATCGGACCACCACGGAAACCGCTACCAAGTGACACCCCGTAGGCGATGCCTTTGAAAACGACAAGAAGCGCAAGTGTTCCGAGCGCAAGAGTCGTCGCCTCCGCACCCAGGGTTCCGACTTGCGTCTGCCCCGAGAACAAAACGTCGACGGGATCCGCACCTGTGAGCAGCGAATACGCGATGGCGCACAACCCGACAACAAAGCCGACCGCTGGAATCGCTAGAAAATAGCTCTGACCCTTACCCACACTCTGCACCCAGCCGGAACAACGCCGGATCAGAACCATCAGAACGGCACAACCGACTCCAACGACAATCGCCCAACCCATGTCCGCCCAAGTCGGTCGACCACCGGGCGGCAGAATCGGAATGGTTAGTGAAGGCGCGTGAATCCCGGTCCACTCTCCAACTCCGGTGAAAACCAAGTAGCCAATGCCAGCCGACAGCAGTCCGGGCAACATGACGGTCACTAGCATCGGTCCGCCGATCCCAATTGACTCGATCAGCAATATTGCTGCCGCAAGTGGGTTGCCAAAAATTGCTGCGATCGCTCCGAATCCACCGGCAAGGGTCAAAATCAAAATGCCGTTTGTATTGCCCCTTGCAACGAGGATTCCGACCGCTCCGGCAACTCCTGTGCCGAGTGCAATCAATGGCGCTTCAGGGCCAAGCACAATTCCTGCACTGAGCGAAAACAATGCGGCGAGCAATATCGACGGCACATGAACAAGTGGTGTGCCGCCGGGGCCCATGGCGCCGAGCGGATGATGTCCGCCATCACCGGGGAGTTTGCGCACCAGGGCAACGAGTACCCCGGCAAGTGTCGGAATGAGTAGCAACAACCACCAGGGTGGTCTGTCGGCACCCAGCCAATGCGGGATGTCGTGCCACAGGAAATTTTCGCCCAGATGAACGAGCTGAATAAATACCAGCGCCAAGAGCGAAATTGGCGCACCCAAAAGCGCCGCGATCAACAGGAGCTTGAGATATCCAGGTGATCGCACCGCGTGATAGATATCCACGGGCCGCAAGGTAGCGCCGTTTCCAGCAATTCGCGGTGATCAACGCGATTAGACGACGGAAAAGGCAAATACCAACCGATTCGGCGGCAGCCGAGCCGTGGTTACTTCTTGCGAACCACGGTCAGGCCATCTGCGATAGGCAGCATGGCGATCTCGACCCGGTCATCAGTTGCCAGCGTTTGATTGATCGTGCGGATTCCGACGATGTCGGGGTCTTCGGAGCCAAAATCGAGAACGCGCCCACCCCAGAACACGTTGTCGAACAGCATCACTCCGCCGGGTCGAACCAACTCATAGAGCCGTGCGTAATACGCGGGGTACGACACTTTGTCCGCGTCGACGAATGCAAAGTCGAAGGACTCACTACGTCCTTGCGCAATTAACGCGTCCAAAGTTTCCACTGCTGGACCGATGCGCAAATCGATTAGCGATTCAACGCCGGCTTCAGTCCAGAAATGCCTGCCAATTTCGGGCCATTCCTCACTGATATCGCAACAAACCAAGGTGCCATCGGCGGGCAATGACAAAGCCACGGCAAGAGCGCTGTAGCCGGTAAAGGTTCCCACTTCGATGCAGTGTTTAGCCCCGGTTAGCTTGACCAGCATCGCCATGAAGGCCCCTTGTTCCGGCGCAATTTGCATGCCGTGATTGGGCAACTCCATTGTGCGCTCACGCAGCTGGGCAAGCGCCTGCGGTTCACGCACACCCACTTCCAGCATGTACTCGCGCATCGGCTCACTCAGTTGCTCAGACGTGTTCGCCATGTGTCCTCCGCTCGGCGTTACCGAGAGACTGCGGGCCAGGTTCGACCACGGCATTTGGGTCGATTCCGAATACGCAAAGACATTACGGCGGTCACATTCGCCTGGGGTGCATGAGGGCCATTGGTTACCCGCGGGTAGCCTCTTTCACACGCTGTAAATCGTTCATTCACGCTGCCGACCTGATCGGTGGATGTCTTTGGAGGTCGTTGCGCGACCATGAAAATTGCCGTTTGCGTCAAGCAGGTGCCCGACACATGGGCCGAGAAGAAGCTCGATGGTGGCGACAAAACGCTCGACCGCGAGTCGGTCGACGGTGTCATGAACGAGCTTGATGAATATGCAGTCGAAGAGGCTTTGCAGATTGCCGAAGCCAACAGCGGCGAAGTTGTAGTCGTGACGATGGGCCCTGACAAAGCAACCGAGACGGTTCGCAAGGCACTGAGCATGGGCGCAGACTCTGCAATCCACATAGCTGACGCTGCACTTCATGGGTCTGATGCCCTAGCGACGTCGTTGGTATTGGCCAAGGCAATCGAAGGCAAGGGTTTCGACCTGGTGATCTTTGGTTCCGAGTCGACCGATGCTCGGATGAGCGTCATTCCTGCGATGGTTGCCGAGCGCCTCGGTGCGGCCCAACTCACCTTCGCAAACAAGGTCGAGGTCACCGGCGAGACCGTCAAGATTCAGCGGGTGACTGACTACGGCTATGACGAGGTGGAGGCAGCTTCGCCGGCCGTGATTTCGGTAGTCGAGAAGATCAACGAGCCGCGCTACCCATCGTTCAAAGGAATCATGGCGGCAAAGAAAAAGCCGATCGAAGCAGTTGGCATCGGTGATCTTGGCATCGACGCTGGCCAAGTTGGACTCGCTGCCGCAGCATCACAAGTTGAGTCATTCGAGTCGGCACCGCCACGTGCAGCCGGCACGGTTGTAACAGACGAAGGTCAAGGCGGCGTACAGATAGCCGACTACCTATCCGCGCAGAAGTTCATCTGAGAGGGCTGATCATGGCTGAGGTATTGGTACTCGTCGATCACGTTGACGGCGCAG
This sequence comes from Micrococcales bacterium, assembly GCA_023252115.1. Taxonomy (GTDB): domain Bacteria; phylum Actinomycetota; class Actinomycetes; order S36-B12; family UBA10799; genus JAHEXM01. The sequence goes on from JAHEXM010000007.1 coordinate 5,641, forward strand.
TCAAAAAGGTCACACTTGAGCTATTGACTCTGGCGCGGTCACTAGGTGAGCCAAGTGCCGTTTTCGTCGGTGATGGTTCAGACGCTGCGATTGCAACGCTAACTGAATACGGTGCCGCAAACATCTACGTCGCGGACGACGCCGAGCTTGGCAAACACCCGGTTGCACCAAAAGCCGAAGTTCTCGCACAGCTGGTTGCCGAAAAGTCGCCAGCCGCGGTGTTGATTCCGTCAACGACCGAAGGCAAGGAAGTTGCCGGACGCCTGGCCATTCGTGCCGGCAGCGGGGTCATCACGGACGCGGTCGGAGTCGATCCCGACCTCACTGCCACTCAATCAGTATTTGGTGGAACGGTCATCGTTAAGGCCAAGGTTGGAACTGGAACGCCAGTCATCACGGTGCGGCCCAACAGCACCGCGCCAGAAGCGTCGGCCGGAGCGGGTGCAAAAGAAGCTGTGTCGGTTTCACTTTCTGATGGCGCCAAGAAGGCGACCATCACCAACAAGGTGACCGAAGAAAAGGGCGCCCGCCCAGAGTTGACCGAGGCTGCGATTGTCGTGTCGGGTGGCCGTGGCGTTGGTGGGCCTGAAGGTTTCGGCGTTGTCGAGCAGCTTGCTGATGCCCTCGGTGGCGCGGTCGGAGCTTCGCGTGCTGCGACAGATGCCGGTTGGTATCCCCACCAGTACCAGGTCGGGCAGACCGGCAAGACCGTCTCACCGCAGCTTTACATTGCCAACGGTATTTCTGGCGCAATCCAGCACCGGGCAGGCATGCAGACATCGAAGACGATCATCGTGATCAACAAGGACCCCGAGGCGCCGATCTTCGAGATCGCAGACTACGGAGTTGTCGGCGATCTGTTCAACGTTGTACCGCAGCTCACCGAAGAGGTGACGAAGCGGAAGGGCTGATGTCATTGCTAGCCAATTAGTCTTCCATCGTGACGATGACCGGCCCTGAATCTGATAGATCAACATCGGACATCTCACCGGACCAGAATCGGGTTAGTACGTTCCTGCGGGACCGCCGCTGGTGGTCAGGGTTGGAATGGGCCGTACTGGTGGCCATTGCTGCAGTTGCCTATATTCGGGTGTACCAGCTCGGGCCCGATATCAACGGCGACTTTCGCAACTATCACGTCTACAACGCACTGCAAGCATTAAGTGGCGGTCTGCCACACGACGTTGAGCCAGCCGTGCTGCAGGGCCATCTCAACGGCCAAGCGTATGCATTGATCTATTTGCTCCGCGCGCATCTATATTTTCCATGGTCGGACTGGGTGATACTCACCATTCAGTTGTTGTCGCTACCGCTTTTGCTGTTGCTGTGTCGAAAGATCATGGCGCAGCCTGCGTCGGCCCTGCGGTTCATCATTTGTTCGCTGACCGTTCTGGTGAGTGTCTTCACTGCCTCATGGTGGACGACATTGGGAACGAGTTTCTTAGATCCGCTACTCGCGCCACTGATTCTGGGGGCCTTGCTGCTTTTAGCCTCAATACGAAAAGAGCAATCCAACCTGATTCGTTACGTACTCGTGTTCTCTGCCGGCGCATGTTCAGCGCTCGCGGCGGGTCTCAAACTCACGATGGTCCCGCTGCTCATTGGCGTTGCGGTTGCGGCATTTGTGATCCTGCTCGGTCGCCGTTTGTGGCGCTTCGTAGCTGGATTGGGAATATTTGTCCTCGGTGTTCTCGTGGGTATTGCTCCAACGATTCCCTGGTACTACGACCTGAAGCAGCGTTTCGGTAGCCCACTGTTTCCTTTGTACAATTCATTCTTTCGCTCTCCGTTGGCGTCTACCGTCAACTATCACGATGAACGCTTTCGCTTCGAGTCCGCTCATCATGCGCTGCGCGTACTACAAGACGTAACGTTTTCGACAACTGCCGCCGTTAGCGAATCCCCATATGCAGATCCGAAATTTCTAGTCTTTCTGCTGAGCGTCGTTGCCGCGGGGGTGGCTGTTGGGGTACGCCTCGTTTTTATGCGCAACAAGAAGCCGCTAATAACCGGAGCTGAGCGTTTGTGTTTTGCTCTGATCGCTTTCGGTGTGGTGAGCATCGCTCTGTGGGCTTGGCAGCTCTTTTACGTAAGATACTTCGTGCCCGGGGAATTGCTGCTCGGCGTTTTGATCCTTGCCGCGATGCGACTGACTCGCATGCCTTCGATAGCCATTGCCGGTGTCTTAGCTGTTTTGACTGTGTGGACATTTGCCACACTTGACGTCACCGAATGGGAACACAACACAAATTGGCGAACGCAGCAACCAATGGCAGATCCGCTCGCTCAACGCTTCGGTTTTGAGTTTTCGGCTAACCAGCGCCGACAGCCAATGATCTATTTCGTGACCGGTCCCTCCCTCAGTTTCGTTTCGGGGCTGGTGGCACCAGGTTCAATCTTTCTGCGTGTTGACGGCGGCGGGTTCTATTTTGACAATCAAATCCGCCAAGAACTCAAAGACAACCCGAATATGCCGCGCCAAGTGATCTTGTGGAAGGGCGACCGCAATGGCGCGGAATCCATGATCGAGCCCTACGGATACGCGATTTCGCCGTCTCCAGGGGGGTGCATCGAATTCCACCGACTATTTGAACTGTGCCAGACCATCCCGGTGAAGTAGCAGTCTCGGGCTGAGAAGTCACCACGCCCAGCGGATTTGCGTATTACTGTGGCTCCGATCCATCGATTTGGTGCCTGAACGACCTTCCCCTACAGGTCAGGCGCCGACCGTCGTATTTCCAAGTAGGGGCATTTACCGTGATCTTCCCGACGATCGACTTCGCGGCGTTCTTCGTCGTCGTGATGTTCGCATCGTGGTTACTCATGCCCAATCCCCGACTGTGGAAACCATTCATGGTTGCCGTTTCGCTGTTCTTCTATGGCTACGCCAACTGGCGCTTGGTCGCCTTGATCGTTTTCTCAATCGTCATCAACCAGCTCGCTGCCACCGTCATCACCCGAACACCACGGCGCCGATTCCGCAAAACAGTTTTGATCACCGCAATAGCTACGAACCTCGGACTGCTTGGCGTATTCAAGTACTTCGGCTTCTTCACCGATTCGGTCAACGAGGCATTGCGAACAATCGGCCTGGGCATGCCGGTTCCGATGCTGGCGATTGCACTTCCGATCGGGATTTCGTTCTTCACTTTCCAGGCGATTTCTTATGTCGTCGACGTTTACCACGACGATTTCAAACTCGCCAAGCCGTGGGACTACGCCGTCTATGCCTCATTCTTTCCGCACTTGGTTGCCGGACCTATCGTGCGAGCACGCGAGTTCATTCCGCAACTGGCCAAGCCACGAAGTCCACGAAACCTGCCGATCACTGCCGCGCTATTCCTGATTGCTGGGGGCTTGATCAAGAAAATACTGTTGGCTGATTTGCTGGCGACTCGGCTCGTCGATCCGGTATTCAACAGTCCCGGAAATCATTCAGCTATCGACACGTTTGTGGCGATCCTTGGATACACGGCGCAGATCTATTGCGACTTTTCGGCTTACACCGATATTGCGATCGGCCTTGCGATGCTCTTGGGCTTTCGTTTCCCACAGAACTTCAATCGGCCGTACGCGGCGATCGGGTTGCAGGATTTTTGGCGGCGCTGGCACATGACACTGTCGCGGTGGTTGCGCGATTACCTCTACATCCCGCTTGGCGGTAGCCGCAAAGGTCCACGTCGGACCTACATCAACTTGATGTTGACGATGCTGCTAGGTGGTCTATGGCACGGAGCTGCGTGGACGTTTGTGTTGTGGGGCGGCATCCACGGAACCGGGCTGTCTTTTGAACGCTGGGCGACAAAGCGGCGCGCAGATCGCGGATATGGCAACCCAAGCAAAGTGGATCTGCGAAACAGCCGGGACGAGCCACCAAAACCGAGACCAGAGGTCGAGACGTCAGGTGGCGTAACCCGAAGCCAACCGGCCGCATCAGGGGCAATTCGACTTGAGGTACTCGATCGTCTTGGCACGGCCCGCGTCGAAGCCCAGAAACTCACCACAACACGACTTACTGAGATCGCCGATGCAATCGTGCTGAGGCCGTGGCCACGTTGGGTACTGCTTCTCGCGACATTCGCCACAGTCAGCCTTGCCTGGGTGTTTTTCCGCGCGGACTCGGTCAGCGATGCCTTTGCCGTGTTCTGGCAACTCATAGCGGGATGGGCGGAGCCGACAACTTTGGTGACGCCCACCGTGCTTGTTGTGTTAGTTGTTGCTTTGGGAAGCCAATTTGTGCCGCGCAAGAGTTGGCAACTGATGGAGGCACGAGTCAGTCGACTTCCGTGGATTGCTCAGGGAATTGGCTTTGGGGCATTTCTGGTCGTAATGAACGCGATGATTGGCCAGCAAGGTGTTGCGCCGTTCATCTACTTCGCGTTTTAACGTGAGCACTCGATGATTGGGCTTGACTGGATTGAAGGGAGGGACCATGAGCACGCCAACGCAAGATCGTCGCGCCAAGCAGGATGCTGCTGCGTATGAGCGATCTGTGCGCATCGAACGTGAAACGGTTGGCCACCCGGCTTTCAACCAGTCGGATGTGCGAACGCTGCCGGCAGGCAAGGGACTTTTCATCATCGTGCTGGCATTGGGATTCGCGTTGTTGTTTAACTCAGCGGGAGTGCTGCACCTCGCACTCGGCATGCGCCCAGGGATTCCGAAAGACATCGCCGTGAGTGTCGTTGAACCTGTCGACTCGCTCTCGCATGCGCTGTGGCTTGATCGACCGAAGCAGCAACTCGATCGCCTCTTCGGGCATGAACTTGATGCAACTGGTGGAACCGATCTGACCGACGGAAGCGATGCAATCCTGCAACCCGGGGAGCAGACCGACGCGCAACCAACACCTGCTCCATCACCAACGGAACCAGCGCTGGTTGCCCCGACGACAGCTGACCCTTTGCGCGTATCAGTCATGGGTGACTCATTGTCGACGTATGTCTCACAGCAACTCGACCTAACGAGCCAGTCGCGCAAGCTGATCAAAATCAAATCTGTCTGGCGAGACGGCACTGGCCTTAACGCGCCTGAGTTCTTCAATTGGCAAGCGGCGGCGCAAGCTGAGGTCCGAAAGAACCATCCTCAAGCGGTGGTGATGGTGCTGGGCGGAAATGATGCACAAGACATGACTCACGACGGCAAGTTGATCTCGCCGGGTAGCGATGAATGGCAAACCGAATATGCGCGTCGTATCGCTGTGGTCATGCAGACATTTATGGCGGGCGGGGTGCAGCGGATTTACTGGGCGACGCCACCCATAGCGAAGTCTTCGAAGTGGGATCCGTCGTACAAGCGCATCAATGCGGCGGCTGAGCTTGCCGCAAAGTCAATTCCCGGAGCACGGCATGTCGACACCTACAACGGCTCGGCGGTCAATGGTGGCTACTCCGACTTCGCAGTCATCGATGGAAAGCGGGTACGTGCGCGGCAATCCGACGGAGTGCATTGGACCTTTGACGGCAGTCGTCAGCCAGCCGGACAAATCTTGGCGGCACTACAGGCTGATTACGGTGTAATCACTTGACGCTCAACAGGGCCTGAGTTCATCGGGATGCCCGACTGCCCCGTTGAAGTGCATCATCGTCAGGCCTAGATCAAAATGAAAGCGTGTCTAAGACTCGGATAGTTGCGATTGCTGCCGCCTGCTTGTCCCCGGTGATCCTGTTGTCGGCGTGCGGAGGGTCTCCGCAGGGTTCAAGTCGATCGGCCGCAGACAATGGTTCCGGAAGAGCCGTTTCGGACGAACCGCCGCCAAAAGTCTTTCCCTGCACTGGCTATCCGTCACTGGGCACCGTCACGCCGCCTGATTTGGCGCTTCCCGGCACTCCCGCTTCCGCGACGGCATGGGCCCAACCGGTGAAACGCGGCTCAGTTACAGGCCCGACGTCGTACTTCGGCGGACCGACTGGAGGTGCCGATGGGGCGATGTCGCTCACCCAGCAGTTCCCGCAGAAAGAGATGGGAAAGAACCCCTGCAATGACACCCCTGGCGCCGGGTATCACTCGTACTTCGCGGCGATGCGCTTCAACCCAGATCCCAATCGCAAAAAGCCAGATGGCTCCGGCGAGAACCCGAATATCTATGAATACGGCAAGTTCTATTGCCCACTCGAATCCCAGTTTGTGCGGGTGCCCAACACCGAGTGTGTGGCCGATACGGCAGATGGGCGTTACAAGCAATGGGATGCGGGTCAGGGCGGTATGTGGGGCCCTGTTACGTGGACCCTGTCGTATCTCTATGGCCGCGAGCTCTTGGTCAAGCGACACTTCACCGACCCCAAGACCGGAGTTGCAATAGACAAGGCCGTCGTGGTTCGAGCAGTTGATCGCGGACCGGATCAAGATGAGGAGCAGTGGCGACAACGCCCGGTGGATCTGAGCCCATGGGCTATGGGTGCGCTACAGACGAATCCCGCCTGCATCGATTGGGATGGTACGAACGGACTCAAGGATGCATGTGACTTCACCAGTGCTGCAAACGATCAGCTCGTGACGGTGTGCTGGGCGCCCAACGATATGCCGTTGGGTCCAGTCGCGAATCCGACCGCAGCGAAGTGTGTGTACGAGACGGCCAAGGCAAACCACGCGAAGAAGACCCCCAAAAAGTAGTCAAGATTTCCGCCTAGTTCCCCGCGGTTAGACTTTGGTAGTGGCCCAGGGGACTTCCGTATATCTTGATCATGCGGCGACGACTCCGATGCGGCCTATTGCGCAGGCCGCAATGGCCGACGAACTTGCGCTGACTGGGAACCCGTCAAGCCTCCACGCAGCCGGGCGCAGAGCGCGCCGCATTGTCGAGGAATCGCGCGAGTCAATTGCAGCCGACCTTGGTTGTCGTCCAAGCGACGTGATTTTCACCGCCGGCGGAACAGAGTCCAACAACCTGTCGCTCAAGGGCATCTATTGGAACCAGCGAGCCCGGGATGCTCGTCGGACCCACGTCGTGGTCAGCAGTATCGAGCACCCCTCCGTACTAGACCCGGCAGCTTGGTTGGGACGGCACGAAAGCGCTGAAGTCGTCACGTTGCCGGTCGACTCTGAGGGGCGGGTCGACCTTGCGGCGCTCACTGAATACATCCACCGCTTTGCGAGCGACATCGCGGTGCTTAGCGTCATGTGGGCAAACAACGAGCTAGGTACTGTGCAGCCAGTCAAAGAGATCGCACAGTTGTGTGCCGAGTCAGGAGTGCGCTTTCATTGCGACGCAGTTCAAGCGGTGCCGTGGATGGATCCTGGAGTTTGGATGACCCAGGCAACTGCACTGTCTGTTTCGGCCCACAAGCTCGGCGGCCCTGTTGGTGTTGGCGCGCTCATCTTTGACGATGCCAAGAAGTTGGAACCGCTGCTGCACGGTGGCGGTCAGGAACTTGGTGCCCGTTCGGGAACGGTCAATACCGCAGCGATAGCCGGGTTTGCCGCTGCGCTTCGCGAGAGTGTCGTGACGCGTGCCGAGTCCGCATTGCAAATTTCTGGTCTCCGCGACGATCTGATCCGTGGCGTCGCCCAGCAAGTTCCGGACGTGATTCTGAACGGGGATTCTTCGGTCGCGTCAGAGGGGCGACTGCCAGGAATAGCGAATCTGTCATTTCCCGGATGCGAATCTGATGCTTTGCTGATGCTTCTCGATGCGAATGGGATCGCGTGCTCAGCGGGTAGTGCCTGCACTGCAGGCGTTGCCCGGTCGAGCCATGTTTTGACCGCGATCGGGCTTGACGATGACCTGGCTCGTGGAGCATTGCGATTCAGCCTTGGCTGGAACTCCACCTCGAGCGACGTCGCCGCACTTACAGCGGCGCTGCCCGACGCAGTGACTCGTGCGCGCCGCGCCAACACTCGCCAACCGGTGGGGACTTAGTCCATGCCAATGAAGGTTCTTGCCGCAATGTCAGGCGGAGTCGATTCCGCGGTGGCGGCCGCCCGGGCCGTTGATGCTGGTCACGAGGTCGTTGGCGTTCACCTCGCGCTTTCGCGGGAAGCCGGAACAGCCAGCACTGATAATCCGGCGCGAGGGCGTGGTTGTTGCACCATTGCTGACGCTGCAGATGCGCGCCGGGCAGCTGACGTCTTGGGTATTCCATTTTATGTGTGGGACATGTCCGTCGAATTCGCTGCGACGGTCCTTGATGACTTTGTCAGCGAGTACGCGGCTGGACGCACTCCTAACCCGTGCGTGCGGTGTAACGAGGAGATCAAATTCTCGGCAGTCTTGGAACGAGGAATTGCACTTGGCTTCGATGCAGTGTGCACAGGGCACTATGCCCGGCTGGCTACCAATCAAGAAGGTGACCACGAACTTCGGCGCGCAGTCGATATGACGAAAGACCAGTCCTACGTACTTGCCTCATTGACCGAACATCAACGTGCGCATGCAATCTTCCCGCTCGGCGACACCGACAAGTCTGCAGTGCGCGAGGAAGCCGCGCGCCGAGGTCTGCTCGTTGCAGACAAGCCTGATAGTCATGACATTTGTTTCATTCCCGATGGTGATACCGCGGGGTTTTTGCGCTCGGCTATTGGCGAGGCATCCGGGGACGTCGTCGATGCGCAAACCGGCAACGTGTTGGGCGAGCACGACGGAGCGTTCGCGTACACCGTCGGGCAGCGTCGAGGGCTTGGTCTGACTGTGCCTGGTGACGATGGCAAGCCTCGTTACGTCGTTGGTGTTGATGCGGCAAGCAATGTGGTGACTGTCGGTCCGCCAACTCTGCTGAATGTTGACTGCATTTTGGCCGCACGGCCGAACTGGTCACAGCAGGTCGAAGTCAATTCTTCGATCGAATGCGGTGTGCAGATTCGCGCGCACGGTGAGGTAGCTGCCGCAGTGGTGCGCCCGCAAAATGATGGCGTGACGATCGATCTTCACGAACCGATTCGTGGGGTGGCGCCCGGTCAGCTCGTCGTCTTTTACGACGGCGACCTGGTGTTGGGTGCGGCAACAATTGACCGCACGACACGAAAGTCGCAGACGACGGCCTAACGGCGAACGGGTCGAAAGATGCGGGCAACACGGTCGCTGACGTCGTAAGGCGTTGGCGATGGAAAGTGCCAATACAACGAGGTCAGTCGCAAAACCGAAGCGACGGCAATCGTGGCGAGCTGAGCAAAAATAACCGGCACGTGCAATGCGTCTAGCCACACAAATGTGCACGCCGCACCAAAAGCCGCAATGGCGTACCACTGACCAGGTCGCAAAATCGCTGGCGGATCCTTGCACAACAGGTCACGTAGCAGACCACCGCCGGTCGACGCGACTAGTCCAACGTAAACGGCCGCCGCTGCACCTAGGTTGAGTTGCAGTGCCTTGCTCGACCCGATCAGAACCCACACTCCGATGAGCAATGCATCGAGCCCGACATAGACATTCTCGAACTTCGAGGCAAAGCGGGCAAAGAAGTACCCGATGAATGCGCCAAGAACTGCGTAGGCCAGGACTGGACTGCGCGTGAGGAACGCTGGCGTTCCGTCTTCAAGGATGACGTCTCGGATGGCCCCGCCGCCAAGTCCTGTGCAAAAAGCCA
>JAHEXM010000007.1:15191-15892 GCA_023252115.1 Micrococcales bacterium
CGAGGATTCCCAGAAATCCCATCTGTTTTCGTGTTGCATGTAGCGCCCCCGAGAGTGCGCCTACGGTAATTGCAGTGATGTCGAGCGCGTACGGCAACGTCAAGTGCACCGTGGTCAGGCTGCTCATTTTGTACCGATGCCACCGGTGGAGTTCGTGAGGTCTACATCGTTGTCTTTCTTTGATTTGCGCTTTCCGCGCTGCCAGAAGTCCCACGTGCGGTCAGTGATGTCAATTGCTGACTTGGTGCGCCAGCCACGTTTCTCGCCGAGGATGCGCAAGATCATCACGACGGCCATGGCAATGATTTGCGCGCTCACCGAATTGGCTTTCTGTTCGATGAGTCCGACAAAGACCACGGTTCCGATCAATGCCGCAACGCCGACGAATATGCCGGGACGCAGGATCTCAGGAGCCTCACCGGCCATCAGGTCACGCAGCACAAGCCCACCGACGCCGGTGACAACACCGAGAAATATTGCGGACCCGGCACCGAGACCCTCTCGCAGCGCCGGCAGGGCACCAACAGTGCAGAGAAATCCCAACGACAGACCTTCAAGGACAATCAGCGTCCATTTGAAGCGAGCTATAAGTCCGGCGAAAAAGAAGCCAAGGACTGCGGTGGCCACTGCGACTTCCAGATAGATCGGATCTGTGAGGATCACTGGAGTCCCACGTTGGAGGAGCACGTCTCGAAGAAGCA
>JAHEXM010000201.1 GCA_023252115.1 Micrococcales bacterium
TGGAATCATTTCCAAGGTTGGCTCTTCGGGCGTCCAGAACCGATCACTGCAATCCACTTATAGGAATTGCGTGTGGGTGCTGGGGCAGTCTGTTGTCATCACACCAAAGCTGTTACATCTTGAGCAATCTGTAGGTCTTCGCGAGCAGTCACCACGACAACGGCCGATGATGACGCCGCGGGCGAGACAATTCCGTCGGTCGTGCTTGCCTCATTGAGTTCAACGTCGACTTGGAGCCCGAGAAATGCCAGTCGTTCGACTGCCTTCCGACGAACCGAGGCTCGATGCTCGCCAATTCCGCCGGTAAAGAGAAGCACGTCAAGCCCGCCAGCCGAAACGATCATCCGACCAATCTCAGTTACCAGGCGGTGCACGAACACGTCGATAGCAAGCTGCGCATTGTTCTCACCGTCGTCGGCTGCGGCAACCACATCACGCAGATCGCCAGAAGTACCCGAAAGACCGGCGAGGCCGCCATGGAACTCAAGTCCATCTGCCAACTCCGCAACGGATAGCCGATTGGTTTGCAGTAGCCACAACATGAGGCCGGGGTCGACGTCACCACTACGCGTTGCCATCACCAAGCCTTCAAACGGTGTGAAGCCCATCGTGGTGTCGACACTCATGCCGTTGCGAATCGCACACAGTGATGCGCCAGCTCCAAGGTGGCACGACACAATCCGCAGTGACTGCACGTCACGCTTGAGTAATTCGGCTGCACGTCGCGACGCATACGCATGCGATAGGCCGTGAAAGCCGTATCTCCGCAAGTCCCAACGCTGGTTCCATTCGGCTGGTACGGCATAGGTGGCAGCAGCGGGTGGAATGGTGGAGTGAAACGCAGTATCGAAGCAGGCAACTTGCGGCAGGTCGGGCAGCAGTTCCTGCATCTTGCGGATCGCAGCAATTGCCTTGGGTTCATGAAGCGGAGCAAGGTCGACAATCGACTCGAGATAACCCAGTACCTCAGAGTCGATCCGGACTGACTCGCGGTATCGGGATCCGCCATGCACCACTCGATGACCGACTGCTTCGATTCCCTCAACGAAGCCAATGAAATCGGCAAGTCCGGCCAAGTCTTTGCTGTCATGCCACCGTTCGATGGTCTGACCAGCAACTTCCGTCGAACCATCGAGCACCTGCAACTTCAGGCTGCTCGATCCAGCGTTGACAACTAATACCTTCATAGATTGGTCATAGTGCCGTATCGGCAAACGACCAGTCGCGAACTTCGGGCATGTCCTCAAGATGTTCAACAACGTAGTCCGCGTGCCGCTCGAGCTCCGACAAGCAGAATTCGCGTAATACCTCAGACCCAGACACTGTCCGCTTCGCGTTGTTGAGGGCATCAAGTACTAGGTGGAATCTCGAGACCTTGTTCTTGACGACCATGTCGAACGGGGTCGTTGTGGTGCCTTCTTCAAGGAACCCACGCGCCCGGAAACGATCCGGATTGGGACGGCCATGAATAAGGCTGTGAATTGCACCTGGGTATCCGTGGAACGCAAACACCACATCGGTGGTGTCGGTGAACAACTCGCGGAACAGCAACTCGTCCATGCCATGTGGATGATCCTTGCGACGGTGCAGCGTCATCAAGTCGACAACATTGACGACACGAATCTTCAGCTCGGGCAGGGCATCCTTCAGAATCTGGGCGGCCGCAATGACTTCCAGCGTCACGACGTCGCCTGCACTTGCCAGGACAATGTCGGGCTCACCATCCTCATCGTTGTTTCCGGCCCAATCCCACACGCTGGCGCCGACACGGCAATGTTCCTTTGCTTCGGCCATCGTGAGCCATTGCAACTGTGGCTGTTTGTCAATCACGATGAAGTTCACGTAGTTGCGCGACTTGAAGCAATGCTCGGCGACAGACAGCAAGCAGTTGGCATCCGGCGGCAGGTAGATCCGCGCAACATCTGCGCGTGCCGTTTGCGCAACGTTGAGCAAACCTGGCCCCTGATGCGAGAAGCCGTTGTGGTCATTTCGCCAGGCTGTTGAAGTCAACAAAATGTTGAGACTTGGAACAGGTACGCGCCACTTAAGGTTGCGAGCCTCTTCCAGCCATTTTGAATGCTGAATTGTTTGCGATGCGCTCACCATTGCAAAAGCTTCGTATGTCGCGAACAGCCCGTGTCGACCGCTGAGGGTGTAACCCTCAAGCCAGCCCTGGCAACTGTTTTCCGAAAGAACTTCCATGACTCGTCCGTTGTTCGACAGCGAGACATCGTCTGCGGTGGTGGGCTCCATGAAGCCGCGATCCGACACATCGAAAACGGCACCGAGCCTGTTGCTATTGGTTTCATCGGGGCAGAACAGGCGGAAGTTCTTCGGGTTACGGCGATATAACTCGCGCATGAACTCGCCCAATGCTCGGGTGGACTCTTCGCGAACAGTCGCCGGCTTCGGTACTTCTCGTGCGTAGTCATCGATGTCGGGCATGTCGAGGTCGACAGTGAGCATCCCGCCATTGGCCACCGGGTTGCCGCTGATTCGCAAGTCGCCCTCGGGGCACGCGGATCGCACTAGTTCCGTTGGACGTCCGTTTGAATCGAACAATTCATCAATCTTGTAAGACCGCATCCAGTCCTCAAGAATCTGAAGGTGCGCGGGATCAGTCTTTACACCCGATAGCGGAACCTGGTGGGCACGAAACGTCCCTTGAATTTGCACGCCATCGACTTTGTCTGGTCCAGTCCAACCCTTCGGTGTGCGCAGAACGATCATCGGCCACTTCGGTTCTTGGCCATTCCAACTCCCGGAACGCGCTGATTCTTGGATCTGCTTGATTGACTTCCAGGCTTGAGTCAAAGTCGCTGCAAATCGTTCGTGCATTCCCGGCACATCACTACCGGAAACTTCCAGCACGTCATATCCGTGACCTTCAAACAACCGGCGAACCAGTTCCGGGTCTTTGCGACCAAGGACCGTCGGTCCGGAAATCTTTGCGTTGTTCAGGTGAAGAATCGGAAGCACTGCACCGTCGTGCACCGGGTTGATGAACGAGACTCCCTTCCAGCCACCTTCAAGAGCTGCGGTTTCAGCTTCACCGTCACCTACGACTGCAATTGTCAGCAAGTCTGGGTTGTCCATCACCGAACCAAAAGCGTGAACCAACACGTAACCAAGCTCGCCGCCTTCGTGAATTGAACCTGGTGTGGTGACTGATGCGTGGCTAGGGATGCCACCCGGCGCAGAGAATTGGCGGAACAACTTGCGCATGCCTTCGGCGTCTTGCGTGATTTCGGGGAAGTCTTCCGTGTAAGTGCCCTCGAGCCATGAGGCGGCAACTAGTGCAGGGCCACCGTGACCGGGGCCTGCCATGTAGATGACTGACTGCCCGGTCTTCTTGATCAATCTGGACGTGTGAGCGTAGATAAAGGACAGGCCGGGACTGGTGCCCCAGTGGCCGAGAAGGCGGGGCTTTATGTCGTCGGCGGTCAACGGCGTCCTGAGCAGCGGATTTGACCCTAGGTAGATCTGGCCCACCGTCAAGTAGTTCGCAGCGCGCCACCAGGCATCAATCGATGCCAATTCGTCTGCTGAGAGTTCGGCTAGGTCGGCGGTGGCGTCGGTAGCTGTCATGGTCATGAGGTTCCTTAACTGAGCAGGTAGGCGTCTTTCACTGCCTCTTGACCATATTTAGTTTGAAGCGGACCTACGACCGCCATTTGGCCCGACTCAGCAGGGCCTCCGACCCTTTCCCGGATGCCCATCAACGCCAAGACTTTGACACAGATCGCCGACGTGCTCATCTGGAGGAAGAATGACAACCGAGACATTTTGTGACGTTGCGGGCCGAAATGCCATAGTCACCGGTGGCGCCCTCGGGATTGGCTTCGCCATTGCCGAGCGCTTTACCAAAGCTGGTGCTAACTGCCTGATAGTCGACAAGGACGCCGAAGCATTGGCAGCCGCAGTAAGCAAATTGGCTGGATCCGCTGGCCGAGTGGTGGCGTTTCAGGCTGACATTGCCGATAAGTCAACGGGCAGCGCCACGGTTGATCGCTGCGTTGAAGAATTCGGAAGCGTGGACATATTGATCAACAACGCTGGTATTTTCCCCACATCCCCGGTCCTCGACATGTCGGTTGAGTTCCTCGAACACGTACTTGCGGTCAATATCATCGGCCTGGTCTTGATGTCCAAGGCGGTGGGCAATCAGATGAAGCAACAAAAGGCGCGCGGCCGCATAGTCAATATTGCCTCTATCGACTCGGTGCATCCCTCGATGATCGGCCTGGCTGCGTACGACACCTCCAAGGGTGGGGTTCTCATGTTCACCAAGAGTTTCGCTCTCGAGATGGCGCAGTTCGGCGTCAACGTCAACGCCATCGCACCGGGAGGGATTGCAACCGAAGGGGCTTCTGCCCCGATGGGCGAACTCAGTCCTGAGCAGATGGATCAGGTCATGGCCGATTTCGTCGCGCAGGTTCCATTGAGCCGCATTGGCACGCCCGACGAA
>JAHEXM010000202.1 GCA_023252115.1 Micrococcales bacterium
ATGCTTGACGCAATGCCCAGACCCCGAGTTCGTGGACGATGCCCATCTCTTCGGCTAGTGGAACGAATTCACCTGCGGCAATGAGGCCACGTTCGGGGTGACGCCAACGCACCAAGGCCTCGGCACCAATGATCGCGCCATCATGCATTTGCACCACGGGCTGATAGACCAGCTCGAGTTGCCGCGAACTAAGCGCAGCGCGTAGCTCCTGCTCAGCCTGGACCCGAACGACCAAAGCAGTGTGCATCGGGGCCTCGAACCGCAGCAGCTCAACACGGGTAGCCGACCGCGCTCGTGCCAGCGCCAAGTCAGCATTACGAAGTAGTTCATCGGCGGTCTCAAGCCCAGTGTCATTGACGGCATAACCGGCACTTACAGCCAGGCGAATCTCACGCCCGTCTTGCACCACCACACCAGCCAACGCACGCCGTAGTCGCTCTTGAACTCGACTCACCGAGCGCTCGGCATTCGCGCCGACGATCAACACGGCGAATTCATCGCCGCCGATTCGCGCAACGACATCCCATGGACGCACGCAGCGACGCAATGCACCGGCCGCCTGACGCAAGATGGTGTCACCGATTCCGTGACCGAGAGTGTCGTTGAGCGCGCGGAAACCATCGAGGTCCAGCGCAAGTACAGCGACATGTGCTGACGAAACGCCACGCAACGACTCGGTCGCATGGCGCAGCAGCGCGGAGCGATTCGGGAGTTCAGTCAGGTCGTCAGTCTCGGCTTGACGTTCGAGTCGCTCACTCAGCCGCCGCCGATCCGAGACGTCACGAGTCGTCAATACGAATCCCTGCAACCCGTCGTCGCCGGGAAGTGCAGTGACACTTGTTTCAGTATCACGCCATGTTCCATCTCGACAACCCATGATGATGTCGACGCTTCGCGGTCGGCCAGGATCACGCATCGCAGAAGCCATCGCTTGAGCCAAGACGCCATGATCGTCTAGGTGCACGAGATCACCGAATGGACGGTCGCGCCAATGTCCTGGCTCAAACCCGAGCACCCGGGAGACGGAAGGCGTCTGATACACAACCTGACCACTGAGATCCGTAACGGTTACCACGTCCGACGCATCGCCGACCAATGTTTGGAACCAGGCCTTGTCGGTGGTCGATTCAAAGTTTGTCGCCGCCGCCGCTGTCGCAACATCATGTGCTCCGCGCGCCATTACTTGACGCCAAACCAAGATCGCTGCGAGCAATCCGGCAAGTAGGAATGAAGTGATACCTGCGGCAGCCATCGACGTGTGCATGTCGTTCGCTGCCGACCACACGACAACAGCAAGTGCCCCAACAACTGGTAACAACGGAACAAGGTCGGCTAGGCGTATGCGATTGCGTGCATCCGCGAGTGATTCAACTTCAATCGGTGAACGCAGCGCAGCACCTACAGCACACCATGCCACCAACAACTCTGCGGCTATGCCTGCCATCACTGATGGCTGCAACATGTCGCGCGCATGCAAACTTAAAGTGACAAAGTCAGCTACGACGTAAGTGCCTGCTGCGACTACGAGTAACAACAATTGGCGATACGGCAAACCACCGGGCAATCGCGAGCGCGCTGCAAGGTAGATCACTGCAGTTGCGACTGCAACATCGAGACACGGTCGAACATACGAAACGACTGGAGCATGCGATAGCTGCAATGATGGAATGACAATTTGGTACATCAACAACACGCAGCCAGTGGCGCCAATCACCGTATCCAACAACACGAGCCCACGATCGATTCGCGAGCCGCGAATCGGACTTGCGAATCGCAAGGCCGCAACCAAAATCATGGCGCCGGTCACTACTCCGGGAATCGCGAGCGAAAGGCTGGTTGCCGCCGGGACTATTCCGCTATCAAGGGTCACCACAGCAGTTGTGCCGAGCGCAACGATCACGGCGACAGCGAGCAAGTACCAACCAAGGCTCGCAGCTGACGAGTCACGGCGTGCGCGGCTGATAAATGCAAGAACACTTCCGAGCGCAGCGCAGATGAGAGCTATCACGACGATGGTCGAAGTCACGGCAGTGGCCATCGACAAATCGTTCAGACCAAACTCAAGGATGAGCGCGGCGGCAATGGCCGCAGTCGCAACCAGGAGCAGAGTGTGTGTGATGATCTTGATCCGCCGAGACGCGGGCACGGTTGAGTCCGGAGCGGCACTGGGCGCTTCGACAATCGCGGGCTCAGACATCAGCACAGAGTCTGCACCGGATCGCGCTGCTCGTCAGGTACTCCGCGCAGATTGCACCCCGGTTAGTGGCGAAAGACCACTAACAAATGCCTATCTGTGGATAACTCCCGCCTTATTGCCCGTCGGCCGCCTCGTCGAGTTCGTGAGCCAGCATTTCCGAGACACGGGCATGGACCCGAGTTCCATGATCGAGATGGGTCTCACTGATGACTTCGCCTTCACGATGGATCCGAGCGACGAGGTCACCCCGTGAGTATTCGACGATCACATCGACCTCGACGGTCGGCCTTGGCAAATCCGAATCGACCGCGACCAGTAGCTCGTTGATGCCATCGCCAGTGCGGGCAGAGACGGCAACAATGTGTGGTTCATTTCGCCGCAGCCTGATGAGAGTCTCGGTTTGCGCAACATCGGATTTGTTGACGACAACCAGTTCCGGAATCCCGCTGGCTCCCACCTCAGCCAACACTTCGCGAACTGCCGCGATCTGTTCTTCTGGTGCATCATCGGACCCGTCAACCACGTGCAACAAAAGATCAGCGTCGGCCACTTCTTCCATCGTTGAACGGAAAGCCTCAACTAGTTCGTGTGGCAGGTGACGAACAAATCCGACAGTGTCGGTCAGAGTGAATTCGCGACCAGTCGATGTACGCGAGCGTCGCACGGTGGGATCAAGTGTCGCGAACAATTCGTCGTGCACGAGTACGCCAGCATCGGTAAGTCGATTGAGCAGGCTCGACTTGCCCGCGTTGGTGTATCCAACAATTGCAACCGACGGTAGTGACGACTCTCGACGTGACGATCGAGCAACACGTCGCGCCGTTTCCATCGATGCAATATCGCGACGCAGTTTGGCCATCCGAGTGCGAATGCGCCGACGGTCCGTTTCAATTTTTGTTTCGCCGGGACCTCGCGTTCCGATGCCACCGCCTTGTCGACTCATCGCTTCGCCCCAGCCACGAAGCCGAGGCAACATGTATTGCATTTGAGCGAGGTCAACTTGAGCCTTGCCTTCGCGGCTACGCGCATGTTGGGCAAAGATGTCCAAGATCAGCCATGTTCGGTCAACCACCTTGACCTTCACGATCTTTTCAAGCTGCTGCAACTGGCCCGGCGTGAGTTCACCGTCACAGACGACTGTGTCGGCCCCGTTGACAACCACCACTTGCCTGAGTTCGGCGGCCTTGCCCGAGCCGATATAGGTCGCCGAATCCGGCTTGGCTCGTCGCTGGATCAGCCCCTCGGTTACCACCGAACCCGCCGTCTCGGCCAAGCGCGCTAGCTCTTCGAGTGAGCGCTGGGCCGACTCTTGGGTGCCCGTAGTCCACACCCCCACCAACACGACCCGTTCCAGCCGAAGCTGGCGATATTCGACTTCACTTACATCCTCGAGTTCGGTCGACAGCCCACCGACGCGACGCAAGGCCTCCCGGTCAGCAATGTCTTCCTCGTCTGCCACTAGCTAACCCCGGCTCGGATCCGACAGGAATTCGACGAGAAACTGGTGACGCCGTTTGGTGACCTTAAACGTGATTCGAAGCATGATCTGCCATAACAAAAGCGCCCAGGGAGTCATCAAAATGGCACCAATGAGGTAGCTCGTCTGACTGTCGCCAAATATCGCGAAAAAGATGGCGGCCGGAATAACGGTGATGATCGCGGCCGGCGTAGCCAACACGTAGGGCGAGAGGCAGGCGATGATCCACCGCCACCAGGTGTCTCGACGCTTTAACCGCTGGCGCCACGGCATCTTGTGAAATGGCAACAACGGTGCCATCAGCGAGCTGACGCCTAGATAGCCAAACGGTAAAAACGAGACGGCCACAATGATTGCTAGCGACACGATTGCATCGTTTTGACTAGGCGCAAGAATAATTGAGAACAGCACGCACGCTGGCGAAATCAGAATCCACAACACGATGTTCTTGGCCATGAACTCGCGCCGAATGTCCTTGGGTTTATCCAGGATCGGCAGGAACCTTTTCGGGTCAGCGCCGTACAGGTTTGTTGCCGGCACATCACAGAATGCCCAACTCGCCAACACTGCGGGAAGGAAAATCAATCCAGTGTGTCGAGCGATAAGTGCCGGGTTGATCAAGAACCAGCAGATCAAAACGAGCGTGACATTGATCGCGATGATGGAGTAGATCTCAAACGGTGGTCGCATGGTCTCGCGCAACTCTGTTCTGACTTGCTGCCACAGCGACTCCTCGAGCGCAGCTTCGTGGTTTGGCGAATCAGCTGCTAGCGCCGCCACGATTTATTGTCCT
>JAHEXM010000203.1:0-2236 GCA_023252115.1 Micrococcales bacterium
CAAACGCGGACGAAATGACCGTTACCCGGCCCGGGAAAGGGACGTTTCGTCCGCGTTTGCGAACAGGAGGCTGGCGGGAAAGGGCCGGCTTTCGAGACGAGCGCGGGTGTCGGCCGCCCCAGCTGCTCGCCCAACCAATCGCTTGCGCGGATCAATTCATCCAGGTCTAGGCCGGTTTTGACACCCGAGCGTTCAAGGGCAAAAACTAAATCCTCGGTGGCAATGTTCCCGGTGGCCTTGGGCGCGAAGGGACACCCGCCAATGCCACCAAGGGACGCATCCAGGACGCGGATACCGGCCTCATACGCCGCCAGGGCCGAGGCGTAACCCGTGTTACGTGTGTTGTGCAAATGGACGCGCAGCCCGACGTCGCCGACGACGGGCATCACCGCGGCGATTCTGCGCTTCACGTCATTCGGAACCGCGACGCCAATGGTGTCGGCGATTGCGATCTCGCGAACGCCGGTAAGGGCTAGCCGAGCCGCCACGTCTGCGACCCGACCGATTGGGACTTCACCCTCGTACGGGCAACCGAACGAGGCCGACATAGTGACGCTTGTCTTGACGCCGGCCGCTTCAGCCACCGGTGCAACTTGTTCGACGGTGCGTATCGCGTCCTCGGTCGTCATGCCTTGGTTCTTTTCCGAAAAGGTGTCGGTCACCATCACGACCATGTTGATCTCATCAACCTGCGTCAACTTCGCCCGATCGAAACCCTTCGCATTGAGGACAAGACCAATCCAAGAAGCCCCGAGGCGGTTGGGGTCATCGCTCTGCGGCAAGCCGGCGAGCACTGCCTCTGCATCAGCCATTTGTGGAACGCGCTTGGGATTCACAAACGAGGCGACTTCAATTCGTTCAATACCAGCGTTAACGCACCGTTGGATCAACCCGATCTTTTGATCGGTGCTCAGCTCGGCCGGATCGTTTTGCAGTCCGTCACGAGGCGCCACCTCGACGATTTGAACATCGGCATCCGGGTGCTTACTCATATGCCTAGGATCGCGCAAGGCTGATTAAGCGAGGCAAAGGGGTGGCAATCGTGATCACACATGTGGTGCTGATGAAGTTGCAAGACGAGAATGATCTCGCTGAGGCGATTTCGCGACTGCGCTCAATGGTGGGCAAGATTCCCACGTTGCTTTCGCTCAAATGTGGCACAGATGCCTTGAACGCTGGTGGTGGCGACCACGTCTTCGACCTGGCGTTGGTCAGCGAACACCCAGATGCGCAGGGACTTGCCGAATACCAGGTGCATCCGGTGCATCTGGAAGTCATGGAGTGGCTATCGCCCCGCCGGATTGGACGGGCTGTGGTGGATTCCCTTGACTTTGGATAATCGCGGGCCTTGCCAATTGTTCACCTGACGGCAACCTCGAATGTGTGTATTGGTCCGCGCTCAGTAAGCAAAGACGTCGAAAGACTGAGCAAGCTATCCACTACACGCACAACGAGAGGGCAGGTACATGAAAATCAAGACCCGTCCCGACGCAATCGCAAAACTCATGACGAAGTTGGCGGCCGACCTGCCCGAAGCCGCTGAAATATTTGCGCAGGCTCTCGAGGCCTCTGCCGCCGAGCGCCCCGCGCTGGCTAAGAGACTCAACGAAATCGAAGAGGCTGCTGACGATCGCTATCGCAAATTTCTCGAGAAGATCGCAAACACTTTCATAACGCCGTTTGATCGAGAAGACCTCGTCAGCATGGCCGAAGTCCTCGACGACATCATCGACACATTCGATCATTCCGTTGACCTGCTGGTGCGTTTCGAACTCGATGAACTACCGAAACCGTTTATAGAGAACGCTCATGATTTGGTTGCGATGTGCAACCTGGCACGTGATGGCATTGAGCTCATCAAGAAGCCGAAAAAACTTCGCGGCATTTGGGTTCAACTGAGTGAATTGGAAAACAACGCCGACCGCCGTTACCACGAAATCCTAACGGAAATCTTGAACGGTGACACCGACATCTTTGTTGCTATGAAACTCAAGGTACTTGCAGACACGCTTGAGGAAATTGCCAACCATCTCGAAGGATTTGTGCGCGCACTTGCCGTTGCGGCGATCAAGGAAACGTAGTGGACTGGGCACTGTTCTTCACGATCGTTGTCGTGATCATTGCGCTCGGTTTCGATTTCACGAACGGGTTTCATGACGCGGCAAACGCGATTGCGACATCGGTCGGCACCAAAGCGTTATCGCCACGCGTCGCTCTCGGAATGGCGGCCGTGTGT
>JAHEXM010000203.1:2246-4461 GCA_023252115.1 Micrococcales bacterium
GTGTAACTTGCTTGGCGCATTCATCGGGTACTGGCTCGGCAGCGGTGTAGCAAAAACTGTGCAAAGCGTGACTACCCCGGGACCGGGATATTCCGGTTTAGTCTTGATTGCGGGAGCAATCCTTGGCGCAATCTTGTGGAACCTCATTACGTGGCGACTGGGCCTGCCTAGTTCATCGACGCACGCATTGATCGGTGGCGTTGCTGGTGCGGCATTTGTGGCCGGCACCGGAATCAACTGGAACACCGTCTGGGAGAAGGTCGTCATCCCAATGGTCACCTCACCATTTGTCGGACTGCTCCTGGCATTCCTGATGATGCGTCTCATCGTGATGATTTTCCGTAACCGGAATCCGCAAAGAGTGGGCGGTGGATTCCGCCACGCGCAGTCGGTTTCAGCCGGAGCGATGGCGATCGGTCATGGAATGCAAGACGCCCAGAAGACCATGGGCGTCATTTTCTTGGCACTGATCAGCATGGGATACGCCTCGGCATCCGACGAGATGCCTGTCTGGATCGTTGCCGCCTGCGCGATTTCGATCAGCATCGGCACAGCGGTCGGCGGCAAACGCATCATGAAAACACTTGGCAGACGCATCATCGACCTCGATCCAGCGCGTGGATTTGCAGCTGAGTCTGTCTCGGCAGCGGTGCTTTATACAACCGCGTTGGTTTGGGAAGCACCTGTCTCGACAACCCAGGTGATCACTGGCGGAATCATGGGAGCTGGGGTCGAGAAGCGGGTCAAGTCAGTGCGCTGGAACGTTGGTGTCAACATCTTGTGGGCGTGGGTTTTGACTCTGCCGATGGCGGCGCTCATGGCGGCCATCTGCACTTGGATTCTGGGATTGATCTTCAATATTTAGGCTCGACTCGGACACGGGGACGTCACTCCTTCACTCGCCTGGCGCAGCTCCGGAAAGATTTCATCTGCCGTCCACCGTGCGTTTGACCGGACGTCGAGATGCGCGATGCAACGTTCAATTGCTGCTCCTAACGTCGTGGGATGAAACTGAAGCATGAGCCAGCACCCGATGCAGTCAAAGCTTTGCTACTAGCGACTGCACATCGCCTCCCGCATGCTGCGGAGGTGTTCGCTGAAGCGCTTCGCGGCCCCGCAGATGTAAGGCCGCTGTTTTCGGCAGAACTTCATGTGCTCGAGCAAGACGCGGACGAGGCCTACATCGAATTCCTCGTCAAGGTCAGCGATACGTTCATGACTCCGTATGACCGTGAGGATCTTTATCAGCTGGCTGAAATACTCGACGACATTGTTGACACGCTGGACCACGTCGTTGACCTAACCAAGACATTTGGCCTCGGTGAGATCCCGAAATCAATTGTGCGGATGAGTGAAGAGATCGTCGCGATGACTCGACTCGATGACGTCGCGACTGGGCAGATCACTGATCCAGAGAACGGCAGAGTCACTTGGCTCGAGCTCAGTGTGCGCGGCAATACAGTTTCGGCCCTTTACCGCGAAACGCTTGCCGACTTGCTGAGCGGCAAATATCCCCCGCGCGAGGCATTGAAGCTCAAGGTTATTGCAGACCGCTGCGACAGAATTGGGGAACTGTTGCTGCGCTACATGCAAACGCTCGTACTGGTCGCGATCAAAGAAATCTGAGTGAACGAAACGTCATTCGAATTGATTTTGCGGCAACGGTCGAGGTGGGACATTTGCCATCTCTCGCCATTTCATTGGCGGACGCGAGCCCCACAGGCTGACCACCACTCCGGTAACGAGTCCCACGCACGTGGCCATGAAGTGTCCGATGTCCCAAATCGAATGCCAGAAGACTGCGGGAAACACAATCCCGACGCACAGCCCCGCGATGTACCAATACCGCCATGTCTTTGACACATACAGCAAGTACGCACCCATCGATCCGACCATCACGTAACTGACCCCAACGTCTGCGGTGAGCGCAATTCCTTCAGACGCGATATTTAGATGCACCGCGATGAGCTCAACGGTCACCGTCAGTATCGATCCCCCCACATGTGCGCAAATCCAGACAACAATCGTGCGCGGTGTGCCGAGGCGTTGTTCAAGCCGCATAACGATGACTACATACGCAGCTACGTAGCCCAAGAACCACGAACCTCGGTCGGCCACCAACAATCCGCTCGTCACAAACGACCGAATCGGAGCAGTGACAAGGCCAACGATGTTGGTGCTGTTATGCCGAGTCAGCACATTGACAAGGGCTGGC
>JAHEXM010000204.1 GCA_023252115.1 Micrococcales bacterium
CGAAAGCCAGTACACGGCTCTAGCGGCTGAACACGGCAAACGCGGCAGACGGCTGGCCGTCTTAGGGGCGAATCCGAACCGTTTCCTCGCTGCGGGTCAGGTAGGTGTCACCTTCACTGGCTTCCTCGCTGCCGGATATGGATCCTCCACAATCGTTCCGCATATTGCGCCGATCGTTGAGTCTTGGGGCATCCCTCATCAATTAGCCGAAACAGGAACATTCCTCGTCGTCACCCTGGTCATCGCCTACATCTCACTCGTCATCGGCGAATTGACTCCCAAGCGCATTGCACTTCAGCGAGCGGAGTCGACTGCCTTGCTGGTGGCACGTCCGATTGACATCGTTGCCACCATCGCGCGGCCGTTCATTTGGTTACTGTCGGCCTCTACGAATGGTTTGGTGCGGTTGCTCGGCCTTGATCCAAAGGCGGGTCGCCAGGCAATTAGTGAAGAGGAACTTCGCGGGATCGTTGCCGGACACGAAAGTCTGACTCAAACCGAACGCTCACTGATCGAGGAAGTGTTCGCGGCAGGTGAGCGAGAACTACGAGAAGTCATGCTGCCGAGAACCGAAGTCGAATTTCTGGATGCCTCGACCTTGGTAAGCAAGGCTGCACACGATGTTGCTGGTCTGCCACATAGTCGCTACCCGGTGGTTCGAGGTTCGGCCGACGATGTGGTTGGTTTCGTGCATGTCCGTGACCTGTTGAATCCGACTGTTGCGCAGCGCTCAGTCCGCGTTGGTCGTATCGCGCGTGAAGTGGCGAGGGTCCCGTGGAGTAAGCGGGTACTTCCTGCCCTTCAACAGATGCGGGATGCCCGTCAGCATCTAGCAATCGTGGTCGATGAGTATGGCGGGACAGCGGGGATCGTGACGCTCGAAGACCTCGTTGAAGAACTCGTTGGCGAGATTCATGATGAATACGACACCCCAGAGGAATCAGGCACCAAACACGGCCTCACTGGCGAGATTGTGGTTGATGGCCTGCTGAGTCTGGATGACTTGGCTGAGGAGACTGGTGTGCCGCTCCCAGAAGGGCCGTACGAGACGGTTGCTGGCTTCTTGGTAGCGACCTTGGGGGAACTGCCTTCAGTCGGCGACACCGTTCTGTCTGGTGGGTACATCCTGACGGTGAGCGAACTTGACGGTCGCCGCGCTTCGCGGATTCGCATCGAACCAGCGTCGACTGAGAGCTCACCGGCATAGTCCCCGTCATTGCGAGCGGGGCCCTGCCAGAATGCACACCATGCCCACATCCGAAATGCCCCGTGTCCTGTCCGGTATCCAACCGACAGCGGATTCGTTCCAGGTCGGTAACTACCTGGGTGCATTACGGAACTGGGTTGAACTCCAGGAGACTCATGACGCCTTCTACTGCGTCGTCGATATGCATGCCATCACGGTTGAATATGAGCCTGATTTGCTGCGCGCGCGGACGCTGAGTTCAGCGGCGCAACTGATTGCGGCTGGAGTCGACCCCGCTCGCGCGACCCTCTTTGTACAGAGTGAAGTTCCTGAACATGCGCAACTGGCCTGGGTGCTGAGCTGCATCACCGGATTTGGTGAGGCGTCGCGAATGACGCAGTTCAAAGACAAGTCGCAAAAGGAAGGCAGCGCGGGCTCAAGTGTTGGGCTGTTCACCTACCCGATCCTTCAAGCCGCAGACATCCTCGTTTACCAGGCCGATGGCGTCCCGGTCGGCGAAGACCAGCGCCAACACCTTGAGCTGACGCGCGACCTCGCAACGCGATTCAACGCAAGATTCGGCGATGCGTTTGTTGTTCCGAAGCCACTGATCATTAAAGGGTCAGCAAAGATTCTGGATCTACAGGATCCGACATCGAAGATGAGCAAGTCACTGCCGACTGGCTGCCTTTTCTTGATGGATCCACCCAAAAAGATCGAGAAGAAGATTAAGTCAGCGGTCTCTGATAGCGAGGTGGAGATTCGTTTCGATCCGACCAATAAGCCAGGGGTCTCCAATTTGCTGACCATCTTGTCGACTTTCACCGGCAAGTCCATAGCGGACCTTGAACAGCACTACGCCGGATCCATGTATGGCCCGTTCAAGCAAGATGTGGCTGACGTGGTTGTCGAGTTTGCCTCGGGGTATCAAGAGCGAACGAACGCGTTGCTCGACGATCGAGCCGAACTCGAGAATGTCCTACGCGATGGTTCACAGCGGGCGAGAGAAGTTGCAGCAGTCACGCTGAGCGATGTTTATCGCAAGGTTGGATTTGTGTCACTGTCAGCCGGACGTTGATCACTGCCAGTCCGAATATCAACCATTGGTGAGCGGGCGGCCGCGCGAGCAGCCCTGTTGCGTTTGATGCGGCGCACAGTCCTGATGCGCAATCCCACCACTATTGCGACTAGGGCTACAAGTAGCCATCCAAAGATTGCGAGCAGTGAAATACCACCACCGTCGGAGCTCGCATTTTGATTGATCGAACCATTGGCATTCAGCTTGACCGAGGGGGCTTGACCACCTCCAACTGGTTGACCAGCGGGGTCTAGCAGTGCAGCAGGTTGTGGTGTTACCGCTGCGGGCGGATCAGCGCTCGGAAGTGTTCCGACTGCGGTTACTTTGTCTTCGTTGGCGAAACCCCAGTTGAGTAGTGCCTCAGCTGCTCTTTCAGTACTCGTCGAACTGTGCATGAGTGCAACGATGAGCGTTCGGCCGCCACGTTGCACCGAGCCAACGTAGGTACGCCCAGCTTGCGATGTAAATCCGGTCTTGCCGCCGATCGCACCGGGATAGTTGTTGAGCAAGAGTCGGTTCTCGGTATAGATCGGAATCGTTCCACGCTTTCGCCCCGGGTCAGCCGGCATCTTGTTGGGGAAGTCAGCGACTCGCGTGCTGATGAATTGGCGGAAGAGTGGCATCTGCAATCCGTTGCGCATGATGGTGGCTAAGTCCCACGCCGAGCTCAGTTGGCCGGCATCGTCCAGCCCGCTCGGGTTCTTGGCAGCGGTTTCTTTGAGGTGCAGACGGTTGGCTTCGGAATTCATAGCCGCGACCGTCGGCTTCCAGCCGCCATAAGCATTCGCAAGTGCGCTTGCTGCGTCGTTACCGCTGGGAAGCAGCATGCCGTGGAACAGATCAGAGACTGTGTAAGGGGCTCCAGCTTCGATGCCGACTTTGGCGCCTTCGGTGGCCGCGTCCTCGGTTGTTCCGTTGTAGGGCGAATCGAGTTGAAGGCGTGGCAATAGCGTGTAAGCAGTCAGGGTTTTGAGTGTGCTGGCCGGAGGCATTTGTCGGTGTGGGTCACGTCCGGCTAATACTTTGCCGGTGTCGGCGTCGGCGATCACCCACGTCTGAACAAGTAGCTTCGGAAGTGGGTCGGCACCGGTTTGCGGGTGATAAAAGTACGTGGGAACCGGCGCCGGATCATCGCCCCACATCGGGGCCGCGGCAGCGGCCGGGGCAGCGGCAGTTGCAGTGATGATGGTTAGCGCCAGCGCGGTGGCGGTTGCTCTTTTCCGGTTCCAGTTAGCCGCCGTCCATGATCGACAGACGGTAACCGGCGCAAACATCACGCGGAACGATAACCCGCGCCTGAGTCCGTACGGCTGTGGACGTAGGGGTGTGTCGGTCACAGAGCGTTGCGGATACCCTTCCAGTCATGGTTTCCAGTACCGAATCGGGACTCCCATTCGAGCCTGTCTACGGCCCCGAGTCCCTTGACGGATGGGATCCGGCCACCAAATTGGGCCTGCCTGGCGAGTATCCATTCACCCGAGGCGTCTACCCCTCGATGTACGCCGGTCGTCCGTGGACGATGCGCCAATATGCCGGATTTGGCACTGCCGCTGAATCGAATGAGCGCTACCACGAACTCATCGATGCTGGAACAACGGGACTATCCGTCGCATTCGATCTGCCGACCCAGATGGGGTACGACTCCGACCATCCACTGGCCCACGGCGAGGTCGGCAAAGTCGGTGTGGCCATCGACTCGGTTGAAGACATGAAAGTTCTTTTTGATCGCATTCCGTTGGACAAGGTCTCAACGTCGATGACCATCAATGCTCCGGCCGCGACCCTGCTTCTGCTCTATCAATTGGTGGGCGAGGGAAGCGGGGTTCCGGGTTCGGCACTTACTGGCACTATTCAAAATGACGTACTGAAGGAATACATCGCCCGGGGCACCTATATCTATCCACCGGCTGCTTCGCTGCGACTCATCACTGACATTTTTTCGTATTGCCATGCTGAGCTTCCCAAGTGGAACACCATCTCGATCTCGGGATATCACATGGCCGAGGCTGGGGCCACTCCCGCGCAAGAGATCGCCTTCACGCTTTCGGACGGCATTGAGTACGTCGAAGCCGCGATTCGCTCGGGCCAAGACGTCGACGAGTTCGCACCGCGACTTGCGTTCTTCTTTGTCTCCAGAACAACCCTGCTCGAAGAAGTAGCGA
>JAHEXM010000205.1 GCA_023252115.1 Micrococcales bacterium
ACATTCAGCAAGATTGGACCGGGTTGACCAGCACCAAGGTTGGTTTTCTCGGCATCGGCAACATTTCATCCGGCATGACAACTGCATTGCTCATTGTCGCGCTGGGGGTGGCGTTGCTGTCTGGCCTTTACCTCGCGGTGTGTGCGGCCACCGACCCAGCTTTGCGATCCAGTATCGAGAACGATGTGGGCACGCGAGTCGAAAAAATCTCAACGGCGCGCAAGGAATATTTGAGCACGCTCGAGTCCGAGAAGTCGATTGCAGATGCAAACGGTCCCGACTGACACTGCCGCCAAGGCAAGCGTCGGGTCAGGTCTTAGCTACGACTGCATTCATGGCGGCAAGGCCGGATTGCTGATCGCCGATCCAGTGTCGTACTCCCGCTGAATCGAGAAGGGCAGCAGTCCGATCGTCGGCCGGACTGGCACGCAACCGACTTACGTATTCGACTGCTTGTTCTTGCGCAGGCAGCTTCACGGAATAGTCCGAGAAGGCATCGCCTGCGGGTGCTGCGGATTCCAACGAATCAGCAACCGTTTTCGCTTGCACCTCAAGGCCTCCCACGATTTCGAGGAGCGCCGGACTTAACGGCTCTGCGTTGACGATGGGCTTCACGAACCTCTCAACGATTAGTCCTGCATATAGCAACCAGACAACTTGGTCGACAAGGTCGACGTATATCCGATCTGGAACCGTCTTCTTCCCTTGTTGCATGAGAAATGAACCAAGACCGTCAATGCTGCGTTCGGTTGCTCCCACCGCCGTGGACCAATCCTTGCTGTTGCGCTCCGGCAGAGACTGACCGGTGAGCAGTTGACGTGCCGTAGTGCCAGACACTTCAAAGATTGAGCGGACAGCTTCGGCCAATGCCGAATCCAAAACTCGCGCGATCCCCGACGGCCACAACAACAGGCCCGCGGCAACGCCCACGGCTGCTCCGAGAACAACGTCGAGGGGGCGCTCCTTTGCGACTCGCCATTCGCCTGGCGTACTGATGCTGAGCATCATCACCATGGCAACGGTCAACCACATCATCGACAGTGCCAATCCCAGGACCCGTTCGGAATACAAGAACAAGAACAACGAAATTAACATTGCAATGATCGTGACTGTCGAGGAGGAAATAAAATGCAGCACAACTATCGACAACGCAATTCCGGCGAATGCTCCAACTACTTGTACTACAGCCTGCACGGCCGTGCCGCCGGCATTCACGCTCAGCACAACAAGTGTTGTCAACACGATCCAGTAGCCATGTTCTAGCGGCAATGAATAGGCGACGGCAGCCGCAAGGCCGACTGCAATGGCAGCGCGTAAGGCCTCGCGCATGCCAGCGGAGCGAGGCGAAAACATGGACAAGATGGCAGCAATAAAGATCGAAGCTCTGCCGGGTTGACCCTGGGGCTGTCCAATCTCGGCGGAGGCCAATTGCATTTGCGAATCCAGCCCCAGCGATTGACGCGTAAACGCCACAGTCATCGTCGCATTGAGCGCCGCATCCTTGGTGGTGACAAGCACGTCAGCTTGGTCCGTCAACGTGCGTGCATCCACCGCGGCGTCATCGAGTGCCAGCTTCAAGGTGTCCGTCATGGAGCCGACGACTGCTTCCAAGTGCTCATCCGCCTGGGCGACAGTCGGCGCTGTTCCCTTCCGCTTGAGTGCGGCTGCGCATTCGCGATCAAGCGACGCCAATTGAACTGCTAGTCCGTTGTCTCGCAATTGGGCGCCGCAACGATGAATCAGACGTTCCTGGATTTCCACGGTTCGGACAAGTCCGGCGAGCGCCGACAGTCTCCTGGGTCCCCCTACCGGCACGGGCAACTCGGCGAAGCTGCCTTTTAGACTCGCGGCGATTCCGTCGGGCTCTAGTCCCGACTCCATTGCGTTAGCCAAGCCGTCCAGAGCATCGGCGATACGACCGTGTAATTGCAGCTTGTCGCGATCCAGGATGAGCGACATGACTGCCAGCACGCCGACGCCAACGCAAACACCTAGTACGCGGTAGCCAACCTCGCCCTGTCCCGGCACCAGGAGCGCCACTGTTGAGCCATCGATCAGCGGGAGCTTTGCCACTGTGGCAAAGCCACTGATCCGAGCCGCAAGAGTGATGAAGAAAGCCAGCAGAATGAGATAGATCGATCCGGCCCAAGGATTTGAGGATAAAGCAGACATCAGTACAACCGACACGGTCAATACTGCGGCGATTCCAAGCCAACCGCCAAGGCGTGACCACCATGGTCCGGTGAAACCATTGCTGGTTGCAGCCGGGACAAATGCCCCGACGAAAGCGAACATGATGGCTTGTTCATTGCCAAGCGGCAGAACCAACGCGCTCGCTATCGCCACTGCAATCGGCAAGCGAATGGAGCTTTTGAGGCCAGCGAAACCTGGGTCCTTCATCGAACCGAGCGTGAACTGACGCAATGCCGATGCCATCGGTTTCACCACCTTGAAAACGAGATCTGACCCCATCGAGCGCGCTCAGTCTGGCGTGAGCGTGGTCGATTTTCTAGGTAACTTTGAAACTGGTAGTGGCAGCGATTGCTTGGTTTCGAGAAACGAACTTCGCTAACGTGAGCACGGGTTTGTTTGAGGCATCGCTGAGACTCCACAAAGACCCAGAACTATCGTGTGCGAACCCCCTCCTTGGCATCGTCGGAAGGCAAATCAATGCACCGTTGGCTATCGCACAAGGGCGCGTTTTCGCTTTTAGCCGTGGGGGCTGCATCTAGCCTCATCATCGCCGGATGCTCGTCCTCGACGGGGTCCTCGCCATCGTCAAGCAGTAACGCTCTGTGTTCATCGAGCCCGGCCCCAACTGTTGCGGCCGCGTCAAGCTCCTCGGCCGGCGGCACGACAGCTTCGGCCAGTGCGTCTTCGAGTGCAAGCTCATCTGCAAGCTCCTCCAGTAGCTCACAAGGCCAGGTATGGAAATTTGTCACGGAACCGGACTTACAAATCGGCAAAGTGTCAGTACTGACCAACAATGTGCCCAACGAGCCCGGCTACCTATTCACTGCGCCGTACGCCGAAGGCCAACCGACTGGACAGATCGGGGCATCGATAAATGACAACGCAGGTAACCCGATCTGGTTCAAGGCTGTTCCCGGCGAGGGCATGGAAAACTTGGACTTCCGAGTGCAGCAGCTCAATGGAAAGCCAGTACTAACGACCTGGCAAGGCACAGCAGCTGGTGCGCCTGGTTACAACAACTTGCCCGAGGCGGCCCCTGAGCCGGGCGCCTGTTACTACATCTACGACCAGGCCTACAACGTCATCAAGACCGTCAGTGCCCAAAATGGCTGGACTGGCGACGTGCACGAATTCCTCATCACACCGCAAAACACGGCCTTGTTTATTACGTTCAAGACAGTATCTAAGGACCTGTCGCAATACGGCGGACCATCTAACGGTTATGTCGGTGACTACGGAATCCAAGAGATTGACCTGAACTCTGGCAACCTCGTATTTTCGTGGGACATGTTGGATCACGTCAGCTTGTCGGACTCCAACGAAACGGCGGCGAGCGCCAACTCGAGCAATGGGAACGTGTGGGATGTGTTTCACATGAACTCCTTGGACCTCAACCAACAGGGACAGATCTTGGTTTCCTCGCGCAACATGTGGGCGGGATACACGATCGATCGGCCCTCGGGGAACATCGTCTGGCAATTGGGCGGCAAACAACAAAGCAACGAGACGTGGCCCTTGATCAAACCCAACAGCAGCGCAGCTTTTTCGTGGCAACACATGATGCGCTACCGCGGCCCGAACCAAATCTCGCTGTTTGATGACGCCTGCTGTGGAACAAAAGCCGACGGCAGTAACGAAAAACAAAACGGACAAACTCGCGGACTTTTGCTGAACATCAATCAACAGGCTAAGACGGCGTCGACGGTCACCACGATGTATCACAGCCCCGCTGTCGAAGCCACCAGTCAGGGGAGCGTGCAATTACTCCCGAGCAGTTCCTGGTTGGTTGGCTGGGGTGATCAGCCTTACTACTCTGAGTACGGACACTCGGGTAATACATCAAGCAAACCCAAGGGGAATCTCCAGTACGACGTACATCTAGCCGGGAGCAACATCACCTATCGAGCCTTCCGTGATACCTGGGTCGGAACACCGTCAACGCCACCAAAGGCTGCCGCGCAAACTGCAAATGGTCAGTTAACGGTCTACGCATCTTGGAATGGTTCGACTCAAACCGCGGCTTGGCAAGTGTTAGCTGGCAATGACGCCAATTCTTTAAGCGTTGTTGTACCGAATGCGAAACGGCATGGTTTTGAAACGAGTATTCCCGTGCCCGGTAGCGCAACGAACTTCCAGGTGAAAGCTTTGGATGCCAGCGGAAACGTGATCGGCACTTCGGCAGTCGTGCAGAAGTCGTAGCTCTCAGCGCTCCGCAGCAAGGGGTACCGCTGG
>JAHEXM010000206.1 GCA_023252115.1 Micrococcales bacterium
CGACAAAACGGCGCAGTCAGCGAGTCACTACTAGCTAACGGCGTCCTCACCCCGCCAAGTATCGCAACGCACGCCGAATCGCAGCATCTGCCGGATCGCGTGGCTTGTCGACTTCGGAAGCAACTGCCGACCGTGCCTGCGACACGTCGGGCATTGCCCGCAATGACGCTTCGAGTGTCGCGAGGTCATCATCAAGTTGCTTCGCATCGACCGCAGTAGCGTTCGGCGATCGCGGATCCACTACGTTTCGCACATTCTTGTGACCATCGTCAGAGGCGATCAGTGCTTGCTTGCCCGTCTCGACCGTCAATAGCGCGAAAATCGCAGACAACATTGCATCAAGAACCTTGGCACACACATTTGGAT
The DNA here is from genome assembly GCA_023252115.1 of Micrococcales bacterium. Classification (GTDB taxonomy): domain Bacteria; phylum Actinomycetota; class Actinomycetes; order S36-B12; family UBA10799; genus JAHEXM01. Next base: position 367 of record JAHEXM010000206.1, read on the forward strand.
CCATTGCGTGCTTGTGCGGCTCTAACTTCGCACTCTCGATTGCAACAGCAACTTGAGTCCGTGCAGCAATCAGCTGGGGCGCCTGATCGGCGGCTGATTCGTCGCTTCGCAAAACCGTGTTCGCATAAGGGCGCATCAAAGCTGCCAAGTCGGCCATTTGCTTTCCGAGAAGAGGCGCTGAAAAAGACGGGCCAATTCGCGACGCGATCAAAACCACGATGCCAGCGAGAATCGTTGCAAGTCCCCGTTGATCAAGTGTGCCGTGATACACGCCGCTGACTTCCTCCAGCAACGCAAGAATCAGCGAAGTTACAAAGATGACAGCGACGGCATAATTCACAGGTAGCGCCGCATACAGACCGATTGCCGAGACGAAGACAATCCCCACAAATCCCCAATGGCCCGGCAGCCACAGCGTGAGCGCGATCTCGACTATGACCAAACCGATAAGCGTGCCAAGCACTCGCGCAATGACGCGCCCAACAGTTCCGCCATAGTCAGGCCGTGTCACCCAGGCGACCGTAAGCGGCAACCAATATTGATGGTCTGAGAGGACCAGATACGCCAAGATCCATGCGAAGCCAATCGCCAACGACAACCTGATCGCGTGCCGTAGCACGGGCGATTGCCAAGTGAAGTTCTCGCGCAGGTGCTTCATTGTTTGGGGCTGGGGAACATCCGACGGGCCGGTCTGGCCATGGCGTCCGATCGGAAGCGGCGGCGAGAAGGCCGCCGCGGCGTCCGCGAAACTCTGTTGCACGATGCCGACTTGGTGCGGAAACACCTCGGCAGCTGCGGTGTGTGCCTGATCAAGTCTGTCGAGAGCAAGTGGAATACCGTGCCGCCGAATCGGAAGCACCAGCGCCCGCGCGATTGAGCGGGCAGCAACAGCAACTGCGTCGGCGTAGTTGTCGAGCGCTGCAAGATCAGCTGCGCGATCCGGTTCATGGGCAAGATCAATGCGCCGTCCAGATATCGCGGCCATTGCCAACCGGATCTGCTCGGCATCATTTCCCAGACTGGTCAGCCATTGACGTGAAACTCCAGCCGACGTCGAGGCTGCGACATTGCCGACTCCGGTGACGAGTGCTCCTGGAACAGCTGGCGACAACATCGCGCTCGGGCTACCGCCAGCTGCCACCGACAGAGTTCGCCAGCCGTCGGCTACCGCACCGCGCACGCCACCGAAGCGACGCAGCGGCCAGCCCGAGATCGACAGACCAGCTTGGAACAAGGAACCAGCAAGTACAGCGAGACCCGAATGCCAAGCAACTCCGTCGCCAACTGGGGCGCCCGCAAACAGACAGAAGATCACCAGTGACAACATCCCGATCATTGCGCCGCGTGGACCGATGGATGCCGCATATCCACAGATAGCTGCGACGGGTAGCGACACGAGAACAATGACGACAGGCGATTCCGAGATCAGCCCACCCAGAGTGGACGTGATGAAGATGCATATCGAGGTAATGACCATGACCCGAGCACGTAGCGGATAGGTGTCACCGATATCGGCGACTGCGCAGATGAATGAACCAAGCGCGGCACTAACCCCTAGCGGCGTATTCCCCAGAACAATTCCGAGAGCCAGTGGAATGACCACTCCGATTGCCAGCCGCACCGGAACAAACAGGCGCAGCTTCCCCATATCAGGTCGCGTCGCAACCCGGAAGGTCTCAACGACTTGACTCATCACCGCTGCAGTATCAACTAGCTACCCAGCGCAAAGCCTGCGCAAACGCGGACGAAACGTCCCCTTCTGCGCTGCGGTAACGGTCATTTCGTCCGCATTTGCAGGCGGGAGGCGCGGTAAGCGTTACTAGGTAGCGCGCAGTGACTGCGAAAACGCAGCAAGCTGGTCATAGCTCAATGTGCCGGTAACGACGGTGGTGATGGGTCCGGTCTTTGACACAAGGGATCGATTACCGCCAGAGGCGGCTTCGTATTGAGTCCACGTCGTGTCACCGATCTGCTGGATACCGGCTTTGCGGCCCTGCGCAGTCGCATCCTTGACGAATTTGGGGTCTGATCCATTCGACTGATCGACGGCGGCATATTGCTCGGTCGGCGTGATGAACCCCAGGTGCCAGGTCGCAATTTTGGGATCCAGAGCCGACGGAACGTATCGGACAGAGGTTGCTTGCCAACCTGCCGGAACGCTGACCGGAGCAGCGACCGGGAAGGCGCCTGTCGCTCGCGCGCTGTTTAAGGCTGGCCCGTAATCAATTGCTTTGATTCGAGGCGGCGCAGGTCGATAGGCCAAAATCATGATCGTGGCAATCACTGCGCCAACCACCAGAAACGACAGCACCATGCCCCGAATTGGGTTGGCCATCCGCGTTGCTGCTGTGCTCACCAGACCATGTTGCCTGAACACAGCTGGGTAGCTGACGGTGGGTAGTCTGGAATCGTGACGGACTTCAAATTCACCGACATTCTGCCGTTGGGTCCCGACACCACTGCGTACCGGTTACTCAGCACTGAGGGCATTCGGACGGTCGAATTGGCCGACCGAACTTTCTTAGAGATCGATCCCGAGGTTCTGCGTTCACTCACGTTCGAAGCCATCCGTGACATTTCGCATCTGCTGCGCCCTGGTCATCTTCAACAACTTCGAAACATCATCGATGACCCTGATGCATCAGCGAATGATCGTTTTGTTGCGTTGGACCTACTCAAGAACGCGAACGTGTCGGCCGGTGGTGTGTTGCCAATGTGCCAGGACACCGGGACCGCGATCATCACCGGCAAACGCGGTCGTCACGTGTTGACCACTGGGCAGGACGAAGAACATCTCAGCCGCGGTGTATTCGATGCATTCGCGCAATTGAATCTGCGCTACTCGCAAATGTCACCGACATCTATGTGGCAAGAACGCAACACCGGCACCAACTTGCCCGCGCAAATCGAAATATATTCCGACACCAAACCCGGCCACGAATTGCAATACGAACTCATGTTTATGGCAAAGGGCGGCGGGAGTGCCAACAAGTCGTATCTCTTTCAGGAAACGAAAGCTGTTCTTAACCCGAACGGTTTTCGGACTTTTCTCGACGAGAAAGTGCGAGCCCTGGGAACAGCTGCCTGTCCGCCGTACCACCTCGCCGTTGTCGTCGGCGGAACCAGCGCCGAGTACGCGTTGAAGGTTGCTAAGTACGCATCAACTCGCTACTACGACAGCATCCCGGTGCACGGTGGCGAAGACGGCCATGGATTCCGCGATCTCGAGATGGAAGCCGAGGTCTTGAAACAAACTCAAGAATTCGGGATCGGTGCTCAGTTCGGTGGCAAGTATTTCTGTCATGACGTGCGGGTTATCCGGCTTCCTCGGCACGGCGCATCAGTGCCCGTTGCCATCGCGGTTTCGTGTTCAGCCGACCGCCAGGCGCTGGCCAAAATCACACCCGAAGGCGCCTTCCTGGAACAACTTGAGCAGGAACCGGCTCACTTTCTGCCGGAAATTACTGATGATCACCTGCAAACGGGCGTCGTCGAAATTGACCTCAGCCAACCCATGGATCAGATTCGGGCGAAGCTATCGGAGCTCCCCGTCAAGACTCGGCTCTCGCTATCTGGACCACTTGTTGTTGCCCGCGACATTGCGCACGCACGGATCAAGGAAGCGCTCGACCGCGGCGAAGCAATGCCCGACTACTTACGAGACCACGCCGTCTATTACGCCGGGCCCGCCAAGACTCCCGAGGGTTTGCCGAGCGGGTCTTTTGGCCCGACGACTGCCGGTCGGATGGACTCCTACGTCGACCAATTCCAAAAGGCCGGCGGATCAATGGTCATGCTCGCGAAAGGAAACCGCAGTAAGGCCGTGACTGAAGCGTGCAAAGAGAACGGCGGCTTCTATCTCGGCTCAATCGGCGGACCGGCTGCAATCCTTGCGCAGGATTGCATAACGCATGTCGAGGTTCTGGATTTTCCGGATCTCGGCATGGAGTCGGTGTGGAAAATTGAGGTGAAGAACTTCCCTGCATTCATCGTGGTCGATGACAAAGGAAACGACTTCTTTGCGGAAACGATGCGC
>JAHEXM010000207.1 GCA_023252115.1 Micrococcales bacterium
CACCACCACCACCGCCGGCGACGAGGACTCGATCACTGAGTGCGCCGGACCCAAAGCGCACGTCAGTAGCACCGCCACCGCCGTACCCCTTCTGGCTCACATTGCCGTTACCGGTGCCGTTTCCACCGCCGTTGTATCCGCCCGGTTGAGCGCCATTGGGCGTACCGCCGACTCGTACCGAAATCTGAGATTGCCCTGACACGTCGAGGACACCCGACATGACCGCGCCCATGCCTCCGCTCGTTCCCCAGCTGGAGCCGGCCGCGGCATTGCTACCGGATGCTCCAGCCGCAACCACAAACAGTCGATTGACTCCGGATGGAACGCTGTATGTCTCCGGGCTGCCCGTGTATGAAAATACTGTGATGTCCGGCGCGGGATTCGCGGCAGCAGCAGGCTGGGCAGACAGCACTACTAGACTCGCGAGCATCAGCACGAGGCAGGAAGCTGATGCTACCCATCCACGCCATTTGGGCATCCTGTCCGCCTTAGACGATCGTGCTCGTTCGTGACCTGAGCTAGGTTGGCACTCGATTGGCATGCAAGATCAGTGCTCACCGCGCAGATGGGCTAATGATATAGATCTCTTTGAGATGCTGCATGGCCGAATTGTCACTCCTGGAGTACATGCAGGCACGAGTCGTCTCCGCGCTAGTCCGATCGGGTTAATGTCGAACCGACTACTGCGTCAGGGTTGATATTCCCAGGTAGGCGAGGTAGAGACAGCGACAAACACAGCACCAATGGTGAAGAGAATTGATGCGCAGAAATTGCTCCAGACGAACGGCTTCTTGTTGTTGACCAGATAGTCACGAAGTTCGTTGCCGGTCCACATACGGCCAGCGTAGTGAATTCCGAAACGTCAACGCGACGCTTTGCAACGCCGATCCGCAAACCAAATCTGTTGCTACGACTGAACTTGAATTCGCGGCGTCCAGGTGCCCCATCCGAGTGCGTTACTTGCGCGGACTCGAAGTCGGAAGGTCCGTCCGGCGATGACCTTTGTGGTGAACGAACGTGACGATGAGGACACCCAGTAATACGTCCACGGCGAAAGTTTCCCGGTCGCCAAGTTCACCCGTCTCTTGCTCACTTCGTACCCAGTGACATGTGCCCCCGGGCTCTGGGCGGCTGCCCAGCGCACACCAGCTGTGCCAGGCGTAACTGCTCCCACGCCGTTTGTCCCAGCATCAAGCGGCGTTGGGTTTGGTCCAACCGTGGTGATGGACGGCAACGAAGCGGTGGGTGCGGACTGCATGGTACCGAGGGTGTTCTTCTTGCTATGCATAAAGCCACGAACAATTCCGCCGCCGTACGCACCTGAAATTGCCGAGCCTTCCAGGGTGTAGGTATGGCGCGCGGATCGCGCCGCATTCTCTTCCACCGCATTGATGGTGTTGCCAACAACGCTATCCACCACAGTCACGTGACCGTAAGTCCCAAATGCCTCAATGATCAGGTCGCCCGGAATAGGCAGTAATCCGGAACCGTTGCGAACAAACTGCAAGTTCGGGCTGCCTTCGGGAATGTATTGCGCACCGCCGTTGCCGCCGGTCCACACCGCGCCCCACTTGCGGACGTAGTACAAACGCGTCGCAACCTCGACGCACTGCCAAGCGCCGCCAGCTTGTACCGCCATGTTCTTGCGCGAATATCCACCACACGAGTGCGGGCTCGTCGGGCTGTAGTGCACGTCGACACCGAGGCCACCAAGCCACGCGGAACCAGGGAGCAGAACGCTTCCGCACTTTAGTTTTGGCGCTACTGCTTGTTCGTTGCCGAGTCCGAACGCGGGAGTCGCAAGCGGGGTCAACACCAAGCCCGTGGTGATTGCAGCGACGGACAAAGCGCGAGCTTTGGGGAAGTTCACATTGATTTGTCTAGCGGGTTTCGGCGACGACTGTCGGGTGAGTCGCATCAATTCTCAGAGCTGTGAAGCAACTCACAAGAAACTTAACGCTGCGTGACTACCTGTGGATAACTGAGCGTCCGTTAATAGGGCACGTCAGCTGCTTGATGTTCGTTTGTTGTCTAGCCATGAATACGTGCGGAACAATGCAAACCAATGCGAGCGCAGCAGCGAACTGCGAAAGTTCGTCGGCAAGTTCTGCTTAACGTCGTCTTCCTTTTCTGGCCGGTACTTGGTTGCGTACTCCGACGCAAGCCGCAGAAAGCGCTTCCTATCCGACTTTGCTAGCCGCCCCTTGTGCTGCCAGATGGCAACAAAGTGATTGATCATCTTGTCGTAGGCCAATTTGCGCAGAGCCGGTGACACTGACTGCTCATCAAGCAAATCAAACACCGCGTCGTACTGTGCGAACACATCAAAGTGTTTGCCGCTGGTGGAAGCCAAGATGCTTCCCGATTTGCGCTGGCGATAGAGAACCACCACCCAATCACGAGCAATTGCCGTCTGAGCTTTGAGTAAGACCTCATACGTCCAGGAAATATCTTCATAGAATCCGGCGCGAAATTTGATTCGGTGCGCAGTCAGAAACTCTCGCTTGTAGGCCTTGTTCCAAGCGAATCCGACTGGGATAAAGACAGCCGGTTCGTAGCGAGGCACAAATGTTGTGCCGCTTAGCTTGTGCAGAACGCTGCTGTCCGACGGGTGCGCAACGCGACCGTCTGGCCACATCCGCGAGTAGTTGAACGCCATGACTGCGGGTTTGTCTGATCGAGTGAGTCTTTGCGCAGTTTCAATGAGTGCGTTAGGCGCAAATAGATCGTCACTATCGAGGAACAGCACGTATTCGCCGGTAGCTGCGTCGAGTCCGGCGTTGCGCGCGAGGCCAAGACCAACATTCTCCGGCAGATGAATAGCGCTGATGCGAGTGTCACGGGCAGCGTATTGGTCCAGGATGGCGCCACTGTTGTCAGTCGACTGATCATCGACGGCGATGATTTCCATATCGTTGAAGTTCTGATTCAGAATCGAATCAAGGCACTCCGGCAGGAATTGTTCAACGTCGTGGATCGGCACGACGATCGAGAAGAACACCACGATCGTCGAGCATACGGCTAGCTAGGGATTGACCGATCAGGTTTGTTCAACATCGTCGTCGCCACCACCCGTTCGGCTGCATGCCCATCGTCGAACGCGCAGAAGCGTTCGTGGAATTCTTTTAGTCGCTGTTGGTTTTCAGCACTGCGATAAGTCAGGTTCGCAAAGATCTCGACAAGTTCAGGTTGGTTGCGGGCAACAGCTCCTGGCGGTGACTCAAGCAGGTCGAAATATGTGCCGCGGGTATTTCGGTAGCGGTCCCAGTCATCGGCAAAGATAACGATCGGCCGATTAAGGATTGCGTAATCGAACATCACCGACGAGTAATCAGTGATCAAAATGTCAGCCACCAAATAGAGATCACTCACTTCGGAAACGGTCGATCCGTCGATGATTCGACCCTCGGCGATTAGTTGCTGGGTAGCCGGGCTGAGCTTTGCCATGTAGTGGGCCCGAACAATAAAGACGAATTCGTCGCTGACGCCCTTGATGAGTTCATCGAAGTCGATACGTAACGATGGATCGCCTTCGAGTTCGCGAAACGTGGGCGCATACAACACAGCTGTTTGATCCGAGGTGATGCCGAGTCGCTCACGTCGAGCTGCGATATCAGCTGGAGTTGCATTAACGAGCCGGTCGTTGCGCGGGTACCCGAATTCGAGAATCTTGTACTCACCTGGAAATCCCGACCGCAGTGCATCGCTTGAGAATTCATTCGAACTCAATGCATAGTCCCAGCGGCTCACTCGCTCATTGAGCTTCACAAAGATTTCGTTGGCTGCGTCATCCGGCGAAGCTGGTGCTTTCTCTCGCCCGCGAGCTTGGGTGGTTCGGGGGTCGAATGCTTTGGCCGCTATTGGACTCTTTCGCATGTCGAGCCCCAGGTACTTCAATGGGGTGCCATGGGTCGTTTGAATATGGACCTGGCCTTTGCGCTTTACGTAACTTTGCGGGAAGTTGCCGTTGTTAACGAAGTAAGTGCCGCGGGCGAATACCCACCAGACCTTGAACGAGGTTGGCGTTACTTGTGTAGTGCCGGGCGGTAAATCACGACCACGCTCAGGTGTGACAACCCAAACCGCTTTGAGGTGAGGAACGTCGCGAAGCATCTGATCGAAAATCGCGCGCGGGTTGCATCCGCTACTCCATTCTTCGGCAAACACGACGAGATTTGGATCAAGCGGCGCAAACCGCAAGACGCTGTAGTAGCCAGCGACTGCAAACTTCGCTGCGGCTCGAAGGCCCCAATAGCAACGACCCGCGAACTTTCGTAACCCCGCACGTGCAGTATCGATCCCGTCATAGGCAACAAAGATCGGGTAAGAGTTGCGCCGGAAGAGTGCGCCCCAGCGGCGCGAAGCTGGGTCTGCGACAGCTGAGGAACAGCCGACAACC
>JAHEXM010000208.1:0-1979 GCA_023252115.1 Micrococcales bacterium
TTTGAAACCAATCGACGGGGTCGGGCACCAGATCCGGGTGCCAGCCAATGCTGTCTGCTCCGATTCTGAAGTTCTCGCTGCAACTCCGATGATGACCCTCGCATCCGAGCAGTGCGTACATCTCAGCGCTGCAGGGAGGAGCGATTAGGTCATGCGGACCCGGAGAATCGTCACGCTCAAAGACGAACATCGGACGATAGCTGCCCGAAACAAAGGGTGAACCAACCTCCGGGAAGAGCGACCATCCGACGGCTCGACTATTGCGCGCACTCAAATGGTCAGAGAAGTCATCCGCGCAGACGGCGAATAGGTCTGCGACTTGCTTACCCTCAAGGTCGATGATTCGCAATGCGGCGCCCTCTGGAACTCGAACAGTGGCCCCATGCTGCGGCGGAATCGTCAGCGACTCAATCATGGCGGATATCCGTCCTCTCTTTCACGTCTTCCGACAATCGCAAATGCGATGTGCTGTTGCCCCTAGACCGCTAGAAAAAGTCGATCTTGGGGCCGCCTTGGAGATTCGAACTCCAGACCTACGCATTACGAGAACGATCTTGGTCCTCCTGACATGTAATCAGGATGCGCTACACGCTCAGGATGGGACAACCAACACTCGTTGTGACACCTGGTGTGAAAGAGAATATGGCCAAAATGTGGCCACGAAACACTGCGGGTATCGAAGATCTTTCCGCCGTGATCGCGGTGACGAAGCCAGTTTAGTCGCTTCTTAACGATGACGACGTCAGCTCGCAAGCTGGCGGAAGAGTTGCCTGCATCCCCTGACGGCGATGCGTCAAAAGCCAATTGTGCGTATGGCGATGACGCATGCGCTGATCAGGCATGCGAGAGCAACTGTCTTCCGCTTAACAGACTTGGGCAAATCTCTACTGGCTGCGGTCGACGGCACGGACTTTGTCCTGACGGCGGTCGAGCGCGCCGCCAGGCGCGCGTCAGCCCAGATGTTGAAGCGTCCGACAAGGGCTTGTTCTATGTGCCATATCGGGCCGTTTCGACATCACCGATACCGAACAGCCTGGGCTTTGCTACAGCAGAGGCTGTCAGGCACGCGGCTCAATCTGCCGCCCAGATGAGTGAGGCTGTTGGCGACGAACCGTTCGGAATGGTGATTGGACCTGGCGTCGTCCGGTTGGTTACCGGCAAACAGGCGACCGAAGCCAACGTTGCGTTTAGTACGCGCGACCTGAGCCAAAATCCGAAGTCCGTCGTCGTGCCGAAACTCAGGCGTTCCGAACCGAGACCCGAGATCACCGGCTGGTCACAGAAATCACGCAGTCGGATGATTCGGGTGTTTGCGGAATTGGACTACATGCCGTTGATGGATTCAGAAAAGCTGCCAGCGATGATCACGTTGACCTATCCCGGTGATTGGCTCACTGTTGCGCCGTCAGCGGATGCGGTGAAGCGAGTCCACTTCAAGGCATTCGCCAAGCGTTGGCAGCGAACTTGGGGCGAGCCATTGCGGTGCGTTTGGAAGTTGGAATTTCAGCGCCGGGGTGCGCCGCATCTGCATTTGTTCACAGTGCCGCCGCAGGGTTTGACTTCTTCCAGGTCGCTTGAATGGAACGGTTTGGACTTTGCCCCGTGGCTATCGAAGACTTGGGCGCAGGTCGTAAACCATCCGAACCCGATCCAGCGCCAGCGTCACGAGTCAGCCGGTACTGCGATCGACTACGCAAATGCGATCACCGCTCGTGATCCGAAGCGACTGGCGATGTACTTCGCCAAACATGCCGCACCATCATTGATGTCGAGCAAGGAATACCAACATCGCGTTCCCCGTGAGTGGATAGAGAACGGCAACAAACCGGGAAGATTTTGGGGAGTACTCGGCTTACAGAAGGCAACCGCTGACATCGCTCTGACCGAAGCCGAGTTCATTATCGTTCGCCGAACACTCCGCCGTTGGTCACGGCACCGCTCCTACTACCTACCAGGCGAGAAGTACCCATCCAAGGTCG
>JAHEXM010000208.1:1989-4396 GCA_023252115.1 Micrococcales bacterium
CGGTCGTTCATCGTGTCACCGGCGAGATTCGCCGGTATCGGTCCGTCCGCCGCCGAGCTAGCTACTTCGATCAGGATCGGCTCATGGGCGGATATGTACTTGCCAATCAAGGGCCACGTTTAGCGATGCCCGTTGTGCAGATTCTGGGAATGTGTCGCAATGGTGATCTCCCGGCGCGCACTTAGTCGCCGTCAGCTTCGGCCACTTGGTTGTCTTGAATCGTGCTGAGCGTTCGACCTTGGGCATCCTTCCACTCGATACGACCATTGGCACTGCGACCAAGAAAGACTCCGGCAGCCTGACTGGGCGAATCGAAGTTGTGCGGCTTGGTGAGTCGAAGCTGCAAACCGTCCTCAATAAGCGTGCCGTCAGCGACGAGCTGCTCGCGGGTCTGGAGCACGCCTCGTCCGATCGAGGCAACTGTCGTGGCCCGCGCAAGTGATCCTTCTTGCACTAGGAACCCGTCTGGACGGTCAAAGCCTGTCGCGTTAGCTTCAGGTCCCGCGAGGTGGAGCAAGGTTGATGAGTGGTCACCTTGCGTGCCTTGGGCTGGACTAGATGGGTCTTCTGGAATGTCGAAGACGCGGATTCCGAGAACGGGTAGCAGGACAAGCAATTCATCGAGGTACGTCTCGGCGTCTTCGGTATCGGCTTCTGATAGCCGCACGGGCGCGCCACTGTTGGCATTCTCTATGGCGGCTATATCCGCCCGCTTCGCCAACGCGATCAAGCGTGCTTCGAGGTAGCGGATGTGAGCCTTGTTAAGGGAATCGTCACTGGCATTGCACACGACCACCCGTGACCAGAAATCCTTCTGACGGTGCTGATCGAGTCGTGTCACGAGGTCGTCGGTCTCTCCAACGTAGACACGGTCTTTCAGCCCTTCGTCCGGCGGCCCGACCAGTATGTAGATACCTGGCGCTTTGAGCTCGTCGCGATTGCGAAGCCGCGCGTAGTCGGTTCGTGCCGCCATGAGGACTCGTCCAGTCCAGTTCGACTTTGTCGCGATCCGCATCCCTTCTGGAGTCCCGTCAATCAAGAAGATTCGGATTGAAGCGCCTCGCTGAGTCATAGTTCCAGCTTGACCGTGACCTCTCCTCGTGTCGATCCGAGCTCACTCCCACGTGACGGAACGAGGAATCAATCAGCTCAGTGCAGCGACTGACTCGACGAGCCCTGCACGAGCCATCGCGTCGAGCACGTCACCGATAGTGCCCGGTGGGTTGTTCCAGGTATCGGCAATCTGTTGGACCGCCGAGTACACGGCGCGGGAGTCAAGATTGATTTGGTCCATGACGAAGGCATCAGGTTGCTTGGCTTCCACATTCCATGTTGCCAGCGCAGAGTCAGGGAAGTCACGGATGTTCTCGGTGACAATGACTTGGGCTTTGCATTTGATAGCTGCGGCAACGACGTGGCGGTCGTCGAGATCTGGCAGGCCGGTCACAACCTCAATCAGCGGTTCGTATCCGACAACAAGGCTGTCACGAATTGCAGTCTGCATTAGCCCACGTAGGCGTTCCCATTTCAGCGGATCTACATCGGGCAATTTTGAAGTAAGGGCTCCAAAAGTCTCGTCGAGGATCTTGTCGGTCCACTTTGCTTGGACTAGTCCCGCCTGTGCAATCCGGATCAACAAATCTCGAATGACATTTGGGTACAAGACGTTAGCGTCGTACACGACGATGAAAGCCATGGTCAATCCAGGCCGAGTTCCTGAGACAACGTCGTGAGTTCATCTGCGGCTTTGCGCCGATTCTCATTGTCGCGACGAAGGTAGTCCGTCAGTGATGACATCTTCACGCGCCGATGTGTGCCCACCGTGCGGTACTCGATTTCGCCTGCCTGCAAAAGCCCAATGAGAAATGGCCGCGACACATTGAGTAGATCCGCTGCCTGTTGTGTAGTGAGTTCGGCATTTGCCGGGACTATGGACACCCCTTGACCAGCACCCATATGCGCCAAGATCCGCGCCAACATCTCGACAGCTGCACGGGGAACTATGAGCTCCTCGTCACCATCACCGTCTTCGACGAGCAGCTTCACTTCTCGATCTAAGGCATGACGAGCTAGGTAGGCCTTGATGTGGGGCAACGCCTGGTGCGCCGCGGCAATATCAGTTTGGTCGGGCTCCATTGAGTCCTTGGACAGAGTGGCCATCTCGTTTCCTCCCGTATCCGGTATTCGAAGTATCCGAAATAAACGAAATAGATGCAACAGAGTAACCCAGTCGGGTTAACAAGTCCTGGCACACGCCGGTGGAGCTAGTCCTCCCCCGGCTTGATGATCGTGATGACTGCTTCGGCGTTGTCTCCAGGGCCAACCATCACTTCGAGCGTCACCCATCGCGGATTGACTGCATTGCCCGCAAGTGGAACCCGGTGGAGTGGGAATTGGACCCGGTCCC
>JAHEXM010000209.1 GCA_023252115.1 Micrococcales bacterium
GAGCGCGGGCTCGAGATGGTTGACGGGGTCCTTTTGTTAGTGGATGCAAGCCAAGGTCCGCTGCCGCAAACTCGATTTGTATTGCGAAAGGCGCTGGAGAAAAAGCTTCCGGTCATCTTGGTGATCAACAAAACGGACCGACCTGATTCGCGCATTGCTGAAGTGCTTGATGAGACTTATGAGCTGTTCTTCGATCTCGATGCAACTGAAGCGCAGATCGAATTCCCGATTGTGTATGCGTCGGCCAAGGCGGGGAAGGCTTCGTTACAGCGCCCGGCCGATGGCGCGATTCCAGATAGCGATGATTTGGTTCCGCTTTTCAAAACGATCCTCGAGACAATTCCGGCGCCTGTCTATGACCCAGCCGAACCCCTGCGTGCGCTGGTCACCAACCTTGACGCATCGCCCTATCTTGGGCGACTCGCGTTATGCCGGATTCATTCAGGAAAGTTGCGCAAGGGATCGCAGGTTGCGTGGTGTCGAACTGATGGCACGATCGAGCGGGCCAAGATTTCCGAGATGCTCATCACGAAGAATCTCGATCGCGAACCGTGTGAAGAGGCTGGACCGGGTGACATCGTCGCGGTCGCTGGGTTTTCGGAAATAACAATCGGTGAAACCCTGGCCGATCCTGATGATCCCCGTCCGTTGCCGATCATCACGGTTGATGAACCAAGTATCTCGATGACTATCGGTATCAATACGTCGCCGTTAGCTGGGAAAGCGGGTAACAAGCTGACTGCGCGTCAAGTCAAGAATCGGCTTGATCAGGAACTCGTTGGAAACGTTTCGTTGCGCGTCGCAAATACCGAACGACCTGACACCTGGGAGGTGCAGGGGCGTGGAGAGCTACAGCTTGCGATTCTGGTCGAGCAAATGCGACGTGAGGGATTTGAACTAACGGTTGGCAAGCCACAAGTGGTGACTCGCGAAGTTGATGGCAAGGTTCATGAACCAGTCGAGCGGATGACGGTTGACGTTCCGGAAGAGCACGTTGGCGTTGTCACGGCGTTGCTTGGTACGCGCAAGGGTCGCCTTGAGCAGATGGTGAATCACGGGACTGGCTGGGTGCGCATGGAGTACCTGGTCCCGGCGCGGGGTCTGATTGGGTTCCGCACTCAGTTCCTTACCGATACTCGGGGGACTGGAATGGCTCATCAGGTCTTCGAAGGTTACGAGCCGTGGTTCGGCGAGTTGCGCACGCGCCAATCGGGCTCACTTGTTGCCGATCGCATTGGTGTTGTTACCGCTTTCGCTTCGTTCTCGATTCAGGAACGCGGTGTGCTTTTTGTTGCGCCAGGCACTGAGGTGTACGAGGGCATGGTTGTCGGCGAGAACTCACGCCAAGACGACATGGACATCAACATCGTTCGCGAAAAGAAACTCAACAACATTCGTTCAGCGACGAGTGAAGCGTTCGAGAGTCTTGCACCGCCGCGGCCCATGGGTTTGGAGCAAGCACTTGAGTTCTGCCGTGATGACGAGTGTGTCGAGGTTGTGCCGGGACACGTCCGGATTCGCAAGGTCTTTCTCGATGTGAACGATCGAGCAAAGCAGCGTGGCAAAGCACGTCAGCCCCAGTAGCGTCCCCCACCTCCCGCAAGGTGGAACTTTCCGTCCATAGTTAGTACACGATGTTCCACTTTGCGGGACCGTGGGCGGTTCGGGCATCCACAGTCCGCGAGAATTTTGGCGTCGGTGGGGCGGCTTCGATGCATGCTGAAGCATGGACCAGTCGGCAATCGAAAATCACAAGGCTGCAGTGGCGGCTGCGCGATCGCAGTATGGGGTTGTGAGCCGATCACAGCTGCTTTCGATCGGGTGGTCCAATGTGATGATTCGAAACCAGCTGGCTGCCCAGCGATGGAATCGACTCCTGCCCGGTGTGTATGCGACAGCAACGGGCGAACCCTCGATCGAAACTTGGATGTGGGCAGCCGTTTTGTATTGCGGGGATGGTGCAGTGCTTGCAAGCTGGTCTGCATTGCAAGCTCACGGGATTGAGGCCGCAGCGCTTCCGATTCATGTGGCCGTGCCCGCCTATCGCAAGGTCGACGAGCAGTCCCCCTTTGTTGAGCTCAAGAGGTGGCGATTGATCAGACCGTCCCGCGCAGTTCAGTCATTGCCGCAAACCACGACCGCTGCGCACGCATTGGTCGATGCGACAGACACTCTGCGGAGGACCGACCGAGTGATTGCCTTGGTCACAAAAGCCATGCAGCGCGACAAGGTGAGTGCAAGTCAACTCGCGGCTGTTGTGTCCCAACGGCGCCGGATCAGACACCGCGCACTGCTGAAGATTCTGATCGCGCAAGCACGCGATGGTGCCACCAGCGCACTGGAGATTCCCGCAGTCGGTCGCATCCTTAAAGCGCACGGACTTCCTCCGGGCCGCGGGCAAGTGCGCGAACAGCAAAGTGGCAAGGTCGTATTGAGGGACCGAGTCATCGACCCGTATGGATTGGTACTTGAGTTCGATGGTCGACTTGGACATTCCGATCCCGACGGCCGTTTCCGAGACCATCGTCGAGACAACGCGGTCATTGCATCTGGCCGGCGAGTTCTTCGATTCGGCTGGAATGATGTGCATGACGAAGCCTGCTCGGCCGCAGCGCAAGTGTCGTTGGTCTTGCGCGCTCTTGGCTGGCGTGGCGAGCTCACCAAATGCTCGCCTCTGTGCGCGGCAAAGGCGCCGCAAGGTGGAACTTTCCGTCCATAGTTAGTACACGATGTTCCACTTTGCGGGGCGGCAAGGGGTATGGAGACGCGCGTACGGCTAGGTAAGAGCTTTGCGCAGGAAGTCGACCTCGAGCAACAGCAAATTCTCGGCGACATCTTCTTGCGGAGTCATGTGGGTGACTTGACTGAGCGGCAACACTGAGTGCGCGCGACCCGCAGCAGTCAACGCCGCAGAAAGACGCAATGAATGAGCAACAACGACATTGTCATCGGCCATGCCGTGGATTAGCAGCAATGGACGCTCCAGACGCGGCGCCAACGGAATCAACGAAGTGCATTCATAGTTCTCGGGGTTCTTGGCCGGATTGCCGAGATAGCGTTCGGTGTAGGCAGTGTCGTACAACCGCCAGTCGGTGACCGGTGCACCAGCAACTGCCGCACGAAACACATCCGGTCGAGCCAAAACCGCGAGCGCTGCTAGGTAACCGCCGAACGACCAACCGGTAATGCCGACGCGATCTAAGTCAATGTCGTTGGGCCACCGCAGAGCGGCCGCCTGAAGCACCGCGATCTGATCCTCAAGTGGCGCGGTCGCCAAATCGCCGAATACTTCGCGTTCCCATTTCGGGCCGCGACCCGGGCTACCCCGTCCATCAGCAACAATCACGCAAAAGCCTTGATCTGCCAGCCATTGCGTCGAGCAGAATGCGCGCCCTGATTCCACGACGCGCTGCGCATGCGGCCCGCCGTACGGATTCATGATCACCGGTAACCGCTTCGAACCGGCGATGTGATCCGTCGGCCATTGGACGATCGCCCGCAGCTCACGATCGCCAAGAGTCACTAGTTCCAGCCGCGGCAAGACCGATGGCGTTTCGTTGAATGAATCGATCGATGCAAGCTTGGTCAGCGACGTCGATCCCGGTGACCAACGTAAGACATTGCGATGAGTAGTCAGTGAATGGAGGCGACTCGACATCATCAACAGCGCGTCGCCGCCCCGACGGGCAACGTTCCACCCTTTGCCCTTGGTCAGAATCGTCGCTTTGCCCTCATACGAAACGTGCGCAACGTGACACTGAGTTGGCTCCGTTGATGTCGCAACGAGCAGACCGTCGTCCGCGACGTTAAGCACAGCACGAATGTTGACACCCGCAGGTGTCAACGGATCCCCATCAATCGTCAATCGACATGTCTGGCTCTTTGCGTCATCGCTACTCATGATGAGCCTGCCGTCAGGCGACCACGTCGGAACGCCTCCGGCCAATTCAACCCATGCGTCGTCGTGGACCTCGGCGATCACGATAGTTGCGCCGGACGCGGGATCGACAGACAGAACCTGAAGATGGTTTTGCTGGCGATTCAGGACCGTCACCAACGGTGCGCCGCGCTTACTCCACTCAACCGAGACCACGTATTCAAATGCCTCGCGATCCCAGGTGATCTCGCGAGACTTGCCTTTGAGGTCGACCAACCACAAACTCACTTCGGGATTGGTAGTGCCAGCTGCGGGGTATCGAATTGCTGCAGGTTCAACATCGGGTTGTGACGGGTCTGTGATCCACCATTGCGAAACCGGCGCCTCGTCGAAACGCTCGACGATGAGCTGCGAACTATCGGGTGACCACCAATACCCACGAACACGATCGAATTCTTCGGCAGCGATGAAGTTGGCCATGCCCCATGTCACGGTGTCTGAATCCGGCGCAACC
>JAHEXM010000210.1 GCA_023252115.1 Micrococcales bacterium
GAGCTAAGCCGCACAGTCCGCCCCTCGAATCTGCCAGGACATAAATGTCCGACCCACCAGGCAGGCTCGAGGCCGCGGATCCCACCAAGGGAACCGCGGCCTTTTTGTATCTGCAACGCACCCATCCATCCGACCGGTTCAGAACCTGAACCCTTACCAAACCGACATCGGCACCAACCGACACGAAGGAGGAGAGCGCAATGTTCGTTCTCACTCTGGCTGCGAACACCGCTCGCGATACCTCTGTCCCCTGCCGCTCAAACGATCCGGAACTCTGGTTCTCGGAAGAGCAGCACACGGTCGAGGTAGCGCAGCGCCTGTGCGGGCAGTGTCCTTTGCAAGAGGCGTGTCTGTCTTCTGCGGTCGAACGCAAAGAACCCTGGGGTGTCTGGGGCGGTGAGTTGTTCGAGCGTGGTCGCATAGTTGCGCAAAAGCGGCCCAAGGGTCGCCCGCGAAAGGATGCCGATGACATCGAACGCAGGGCTCAGGAGCGGCTCGCTTCGCGACTGGCCGAAGTCTCAGTTGCAATCGATGAAGAGATGCTTGGCGTGGCCCAGGTTGACTCTGAATTGTCCGAAGCTGCTGGCGCTGCCTGAACCTCCTGCGAGCCTGAACCTCCCGCAAGGTGGAACAAATTCGTCGCTATTGCGACAACATGTTCCACCTTGCGGGGTGAGGGGGAGGCTTAGGCAGAGGTGAAGCCCGGGACCCACGCCTCAACCTCGGCGCGGGCTCGGACTTCGGCTTCGAGTTGGCACATGACTCCAGCGGAGCCCAGCCACACTCGATGAATCAGCAAGTAAGACGGCGGCAGATTGAGCTTGAGTCCGATGCCGAAGTCTCCACTGCGCGGATCGTTGATGCGAACAAACTGTTTGCGCATCCATGAGCGTGAGTAACGGAACTTCTCGACCCGAAGAGGCTCGATGAACGGTCCGAGGTAATTGAGCAGATCTTCCGGATCGACCGTCACGCCAGGTTTGATGAATCCTTCTTCGCGCAATCCGGCGACCACTGCGGCCGCGTCATTCTCGTCGATTGCAATACGCAGGATTCGGCCGATGGCGCGCGGGAAACCTGCTGGCAGATTCGCGGTTGCTCCGTAGTCGAGAACTGCGAGCTTGCCGTCCGGCGTCATGCGGTAATTCCCCGGATGAGGATCAGCGTGCAAAAGCCCGGCCCGCGCGGGCCCCGACATCAAGAAGCGCAGATACAACTGACCCGCAACATCGCGTTCGGATTGTGAGCCTTCGGCGATGATTCGGGACAGTGGAGTTCCATCAACCCACTCGGAAACAATCACGTGAGGTCCGGCGGCAAGCACATGCGGCACCACGAAGTCGGGGTCGCCTTCATAGGCTGCAGCAAAGGCTCGTTGGGACTTTGACTCGTTCAGGTAGTCGAGTTCTTCGCGAACGCGCTCTTTAAGTTCAGCAAGTAGCGGCTTGATGTCCATCCCAGGGACCAGTGAACCGAAGAACCGCCCCATTCGGACGGCTTGATTCATGTCGGCCATCAAGGCTTTGCCAGCTCCGGGGTATTGAATCTTGACGGCGACATCGCGACCGTCGCGAGAGACTGCGCGGTGAACTTGACCGATCGATGCAGCCGCGGCTGGGTCGTCATCAAATTCTTTGAAGCGAGTACGCCAATCGTTACCGAATTCCTCGGCCAAAACTTGATGCACGGTCTCCACGGGCATGGGTGGTGCGGCATCTTGAAGTTTGGTCAGTGCTTCGCGGTAAGGCCCGGCCATTTCTTCGGGGAAAGCCGCCTCAAAAACGCTGAGGGCCTGACCGACTTTCATCGCACCGCCCTTGAGATCGCCGAGGACGCGAAACATCTGCTCAGCAGTCCGCAGCTGAATCTGCGCATTGACTGCTTCGGCAGGGCGACCACCAATCTTCTTGCCAAGACCAAATGCAGTCCGTCCGGCATAACTGACGGGCAGCGAGGCCATCCGAGCGGTTCGTTGGATCGCGCGCTGCGGCATAGCGGCGTTCGGTTGTTTGGCTTGCTCGCCACGTGAAGCGCGGTCCTCCTTCTCACTCATTTCGCCATTGTCTCCCGGCTGTCCACTCCATGGGGATGACGCGCACTGCGAAGTGCACATTTGCGAGAGGGTGAGGCATCAAAGGGGGATGAATGCACGCAACAGATTCAAACACGCTTCGGCCTGGATGGGCACCGGGCGTTCCGCTGGTTCGGTTACCTGACGGCAGGGTCCGAGTGGGAGCCGATATTGAAAGGGCGACCTACATTGACCATTGCGCTGATGATCTTTACTCCTGGTTTGAGCAGCTCGATGGTAGATGTTCAGCAGAGAATCAGTTTCGGATCGCGCAATCGCACGGACTCGATCTCGAAGTGATCGTGCCGGTTCTTGCAGAGTTGATCGATCATGACCTTGTCGTCGATTCCACTGACACCGATCTCACTCTTGGTGTCATTGCCTCCAGTGGCGTGGCAATTGTCGGTGGCGGTTCGATCGCGGCAAACCTTGCCAGTCAGCTGCCGCCAGAAGTAGCTGTAACCGTGGCTGACGTCGACAGGTCAGGCACCGAGGTCGACCTTGAACTTGGTGGCGCCGGGTTTGCCGTTCTTGTGCTGCGCAATGTTGTTCCTGACAGAACCGAATTGGCGATTGCCGACAGGTTGTCGTCGTTAGACGTTCCACACATCGTCGCTGGGGTCGGGCAGTCCACGATCAGAGTCGGTCCGCTGGTGACCCCAGGGCGCTCGCCTTGCTTGCGGTGTGAGGACCTCACACGAGCTGACATGGATCCGCATTGGGCGAAAGTCAGTATCGCCCTGACTCTTTGTGCCAACGGCGATGTTGATGAAATCACGGCGTCGTGTGCGGCATCGGAGATTATTCGCGACTTGTTGCTCTATGCGAGGCTTTTAACTTTGGGTGTTAGCGAGACTCGCGATGATGGAGTCATTCGCGAAGCTCGGACATGGGGTGGTCCGTGGGCACAGCGTTATCTGCAGCGTCATCCGATGTGTGGCTGTACCTGGACGCAATATCCAAGCGCCCAATAACCACGCAAACCCCATCGAATACGACGCCAACCCGAAATTCTTCTTCGCTTTGCGTCGTATTCGATGGGGTTTGCGGGAAAGCGGTTATTCGGGTTTCTTGCCGAGGATGCGTGTCACCGTGGTGTCACACACCGGGCACTTACCTTTTGCCATTCGACGGCCGTTGGTCTCGTTTGTGTGGACCTCGCCGGTGAATTCGCGCTTGGCCTTGCACTTCACGCAGTAGGCCTCGCCCGAGTAGGTCTCCGCCATTACGGTCCTCCCGTTCTGGGCCGCTGCCTGGGGCACCGACCGTTCGTTGACGACTACCTGCTGGCAGTCGCTTACAACCTTCGTGGATAGCCTCACAGGCATGCCAGAGACGACACGGCCACACGCCGACAAAATTTCGGATTTTCACGCCGAGAAAGACCACGTTTCGGTTGAAATGTCCGATACGGGCGTCGCAACGGTGGTCCTGTCCTACGTGGAGCGCCGCAATGCGATGTCTGCGGCCATGACTTCTGCCTTTGACCGATTACTCCCAGCATTGGCTTCGGATCCGAATCTGCGAGCGGTTCTGATTACCGGTGAAGGCACCGCCTTTTGTTCCGGCGGCGACACGGGCTGGATCGGTTCAGATCCGGATGCGAGCATCGATCAGCTGCGAAAAAGGATGATGGCTTTCTATCGGTCGTGGCTGGCCATTCGGGACATCCCTGTTCCGGTCGTGATGGGCATCAATGGACCGGCGGTCGGAGCAGGTGCATGTATCGCCTTAGCTGGGGACGTACGCATCGCTGCTCAGGCAGCCCGATTCAGTGTCCCTTTCTTGCGCCTCGGCATGCACCCGGGCATGGCAACCACCTATTTGCTTCCGGAGGTAGTCGGAGTCGCTGCCGCACGCGACCTGCTGTACACGGGCCGATCAATCGATGCGGACGAGATGTTGCGCCTTGGCATCGTTTCGCAGGTGCTACCCGATGAGGGCTTTGCTGGTGCCATGGCAGGTATTGCTGAGCAAGTAGCTGCCACCGCACCGGTTGCAGCGCGGCTACTCAAGGCCGGTTTGCGAGATGGTGGGCCACGCTCCTTGGAGGACTCGGTGCAGTGGGAAGCAATGGCTCAACCCATCACGCTGGCAACCGCCGACCTACAGGAAGGTTTGGCTGCGGCGCGCGAGAAGCGGCCCGCAAAATTTGCTGGCAATTAGTTATTGCGTAGTTACCGCCGAGTGCGGCAGGTAGCGGCCTGCACCCGAACGAAGCGTTGAATTACAACTCGGCCGAACGGCCCTATCCGATTGCATTTACCCAAACGGACTGCGAAACCTGGTAAGAAATGCGACGGAGCCCCCGCTC
>JAHEXM010000211.1 GCA_023252115.1 Micrococcales bacterium
CTGTAGTTGGCGTTGCTCGCTTGGTTGGCGTTGATGACACATGTGCCGGCGGCAGGGAATGAAACCGTATTGCCACTCAACGAACACCCTGTTGAAGATCCATCCAGACCAAATGTCACCGGGTTACCTGATGCTCCACCGGATGCCGCGACTGTATAGGCCGTTCCACCTACTGTGGCTGATGTTGGTGCAGTCGTGGTGAAAGTGATTGTCTGTCCGCTTTGGCCCACCGTAAACGATTGTTGGACCTGGGCGGCGGCACTGTAGTTAGCGTTGCCCGCTTGGTCAGCGTTGATGACACAGGCGCCAGCAGTTATGAAAGTGATCACGCCCGCATCGGTGACAGTGCACACACTTGATGTCGACGTTGAATATGAAACCGCTAAACCTGAAGACGCAGTCGCAGCCGTAACCGGCGGAGTCGCACTAAACGCTGTGTTGGCTAGCGCTGGAAAAGTAATCGTCTGCGATGCCTTCTTGTTGGCCGGTGAACCAGGCGGCACAAGTTGGCCGGAGTTCATTTGCCACCCGGTAGGCAAAGTTGCTGGTGTACCACTGGTTCCCGCGGTATCGGCGTTGCGCAAACTCGACCCGCCTAAACGGATTCCAGCGATACTCGTGTGGCTCAAATCCGCACTATCAAGACGCGCACCAGAAAAATCACAACGATCCAAGTTGCTGCCGGGTACGACCTGAACATGTGAGCAATTGCGAACCCGCCGCTGACTAAGTACCTGCAAACGGCTATGCCGCGCTGCCGCACTCAAATGATTAACCGTCACATAATTGCGATTGAACAAATGATCAGGACGACCCGGCGAACCGTACTGCTGAGACACACTCAAGACAGCATCGTCGGCCAAACGCAACTGACGCGCACGTACGGAACCGAGCGCAATTTTGACCTGCTGCACACCGGGGGGAACCCGCGACGTTGATCGGGAAGACAACACCACCGGACTCGCGCCGCCGACTGGGAAAGCGACCAGACGAATATTGAAACGATCCCGATGCCCTGCACGCGCAATCAACGCCCGGTTCCACAAAACTGATGCCGTCACCAAATGACTCGCGTCCAAAGCCTTTAGGTTGAGCACCCGTACGCCAGCTTGCGTGCTCGGAGCCGCAACATCACCACGGGCTTCAACCGGTGACTGACTCGGCGAACCGGCGGGTGGCAAGGAATGCGTGACGGCTGTAGCCGGGACGCCACCGATGCTGACAAGACCGAATAGTGCGAGCACCGCCGACAGCACAAACCCGACAAAGAGCCCTATGCGCCGTTGCCTACCCGCAAGGCACACGAAGTCCACCCTCTACCCGGTACGAGATCGATCAACGTTCCCATGCTCGCCTAGGGTGGGGGTCAGCGCGAGTTCGCTGATGCAACCGGGTGATGTTGGCGCCTGAACTCACCAGGTTAGGCGCCGGCCTTTCATCTCATTGATCGCGGAACGCGTCTTCCGCTGGCAACCAGGACAGTGCTGTCGCGTTGCCACCGCATCCTGCAAATGCGGCTGTAGTCCCTCTCTGCTCTTAGGTTAGGCTGGCCTAATGCTTGGAGGCTGGGAGAGGCTATGACCTGGGGTGCGACGATCGTTCTCGGCCTGATTGCCGGTGGCACGATCCTTTTGGGAATGCCGGTAGGCCGTATCAAATCTGCCGCTCCGTCGATGCGGTTGTTTCTCAATGCGTTGGCTGTCGGAATTCTGATCTTCATCGCTTGGGATGTCTTGGCCCATGCATGGGAGCCAATTGACGAAAGCCTCGCGTCATTCCATGAATCCGGTGAAGGTCTCATCGCTGCGATCGGCTACGGACTTCTGTTTGTCCTGGGGCTATCGGTCGGATTGTTGTCGCTTGTCTTTTATGAGCAGTGGATGGCTCGCACGGTCAAGGCCGATCAACTATCGCCCGGCCCGGGTTCAATGGCTGCTCAAACAACCACGCATCGCCACCTTGCGCATTGGAGCCCGGCTCGTCGGCTGGCTCTGATGATCGCCGTGGGGATTGGTCTGCATAACTTTGCTGAGGGATTGGCAATTGGTCAATCTGCTGCCGCAGGTGAGATAGGCCTGGCAGTCGTATTGGTAGTTGGTTTTGCGTTGCACAACGCCACCGAGGGATTCGGGATCGTGGCCCCTCTGGGTGGTGACGTTGATGAGGATGGAAACCGGCGGATTCCCAGTTGGGGATTTCTGCTGATGTTGGCTGCCATCGGCGGCGGTCCAACTCTTGTCGGAACGATTGTTGGCCGGGTCTTCGTCAACGAGGCAGTCTCGGTTGTATTCCTGACGCTTGCGGCTGGATCGATTCTGTATGTGGTGATTCAGTTGATTGGTATGGGAGCCAAACAGAAGCGCATGGACATCCTTGCCTACGGAATCCTTCTCGGACTTATTGCTGGGTTTGTTACCGACGCGATTGTGACCGCTGGCGGTGCCTAACAGTCGTTCGAACAAAACCTGGTAACAACCTGGGTGTTGATTGAAACGCTGCCAAATGCGCACCGCGCAATGACATGCTCGCCCGGTGCGACAGGTGGATTCTTCGGACGCTGACGGTCTGAACGTTTCACGCCACCGTTTGAGCAAGGTTCCAGAGATCACCGCGTTGTTTTGGGTGATCAAAGTGTTGACCACTGGGATGGGTGAAACCACTTCCGACTTTCTCGCACACAGCCTCAACCCATTGGTCGCGGTTGCTCTTGGTGGCACGTTTCTGCTGGTTGCGATGGTGCTTCAGCTCCGTGCCGATCGCTATCGGCCGTGGCTGTATTGGTTCGCCATCGTCATGGTGAGTGTGTTTGGAACGATGGTCGCCGACGTTCTTCATGTTGGATTCGGCGTCCCCTACCTGATTTCGACGCCGTTCTTTGCGGCTGTGCTCGCCGTCATCTTTGTTGCTTGGGACAAGGTCGAGGGAACACTCTCGATTCACAGCATCCACACTGCGCGTCGCGAGTACTTCTACTGGGCAACCGTGATGGCCACGTTTGCGCTGGGGACTGCGGCGGGTGATCTCACTGCAGTGACGTTCCACCTCGGTTACCTAGCCTCGGGCATTCTGTTTCTCATAGTCATTGCGATACCCGCAATCTCGTACCGGCTTGGCTGGATGAATGCGATCTTGGCGTTCTGGTTCGCCTATGTCGTAACCCGCCCGCTCGGCGCATCGTTTGCAGATTGGTTGGCCGTGCCCGCAGCCCGCGGTGGCCTCGACCTGGGCACTGGCCCGGTCAGCCTCGCATTGACGGCGATCATCGTTGTTCTCGTCGCCTATGTCGCTAAGACCCACAACGACGTTGAACCCATCGGACGTAGTGGCCACTAGCGCAAATCGGCGCGGAACCCTATCTTGGGCTATACCCCCAGGGGTATAGTGGTATCCTGCTTCAAAGGTTGCTGTCGTCGGCTGTGGAGGGTCTAAGAATGTGTAGTCGAGCTTCATGTCGTGTGTGCGACAAAGCTACGTATGTGGGTTGCGGTGATCATGTAGATCAGGTGCTTCGCGGTGTACCGGCGAGTGAGCGGTGCAAGTGTGACAACGGGCAACCAGCGAAACGAACGCTCTTCGGGTGGGGGCGACAAGCATGACATTCTTGAGTCCCGCAGAGAGCGACAGTTCGGCAGCCCAGAAGACTGCGGTTCTTCACCGAATGCGAAGAGCGCAGGGACAGCTTGGCGGCGTGATTCGAATGATCGAAGAGGGCGACGACTGTCGCTCCATCGTGACACAACTGGCGGCAGTCTCCAAAGCATTGGACAGAGCAGGATTCGCGATCATCGCGGCAAACCTTGCCGAATGCATCGCCAACCCCGCTAACTCGAACGAAATCGACCAGGCAGGTTTGGAACGTCTGTTCCTTTCATTGGCATAGCTCCATCGCGAACCACCTAAGGGAGAGCACGATGACTCACGGCACCGCAGTGCAAGAGGAACTTCGCCCGCTTGCGCGGGAATTGCGCCGCAAAATCCCAGACGTCTACAAAGGATTCGCTGCCTTGCATGACGCGGCCCTGAGGGACGGAGCACTTGACGCCAAGACAAAGGAACTCATTGCGCTGGCGTTGGCAATCAGTTCCGAGTGCGATGGCTGTATTGCCGCACACTCAGATGCAGCCGCCCGTCACGGTGCCACACCGGATGAAGTAGCTGAAGCAATCGGTGTCACGATCTTGATGAACGGCGGCCCGGCAACTGTTTATGGGCCGCGTGCGTTCGCAGCGTTCTCCGAATTTCATGAGCTGCACTCCCAGCCGACAGAAGCTAGCGTCGCCGCGCAGTAGTCGGTATAGCGATTGCCGCACCTCGTGCTTAAGCACCCTCGATCCATAAATGCCGAGGGCCTTAGTTGTTGTTATCCCGACCGTGTGGA
>JAHEXM010000212.1 GCA_023252115.1 Micrococcales bacterium
AATCGCGCAACGCGCGCCCGCAACCGGCGCGGGACGACAAAGTTGTTGCGGCGTGGAACGGGCTGGCAATCGCGGCATTGGCAGAAGCGGGGGCACTGCTAGATGAGCATGACTGGGTGAGGGCCGCGATCGACGCTGCCGAATTACTCGTAGCGGTTCATTTGTCTGACTTGACGACTGGCGCCGAATTGCTTCGAGTGTCAAAGGATGGGGTGGCCGCGCCAACTGCGCCCGGTGCACTCGAAGACTACGGCGACGTAGCAGAAGGTTTCCTCGCGCTTTCAGCAGTGACGGGCGAACAACGTTGGCGGGAGTACGCAGGAAGATTGCTCGCGACCGCATTGGATCAGTTCGGCGATGGCCAAGGCGGTTTTTTTGACACGCCAGCTTCTGGCGAGACGCTTATCCTTCGACCTCGCGAGATCGCAGACTTGGCAGCACCTTGCGGGACGTCTGCGGTTGCCGGTGCGTTGTTGAGTTACGGAACGCTTATGACCTCGGCAACACATCTCGATGCTGCGCGTTCTGCTCTGGCAGGCGCGTTGGCTTTTGCGGACACTGCTCCGCGGTTCGCCGGGTGGACGCTTGCTGTCGCTGAGGCAGCGGCTGATGGTCCACGGGAGGTCGTCATTGTTGGGGAACCGGACGATCCAAACCGGGCGGCACTGCATCGGCGGGCCCTGCGAGCCACGACACCCGGGTTAGTCATCGCAGTGGGCGACCCGGCGAGTGCAATGAAGGATGGACCGTTCAAATCTCGAGCGTCGATCGATGGTGAGGCTGTGGCATTCGTCTGTCGAGATTCGGTTTGCGCAGCGCCGGTAACAACGCCGCAGCAGTTGCTCGAATTGCTCGCGACTAAACCGCAGCCCGAGTAGCTCCATAAATCGCGAGCGAGATTGCTACGTAGTGAGCCACAAATCCACCGAGGGTAAAGGAATGAAAAACCTCGTGGAATCCGAACCAAATCGGCGAGGGATTGGGTCGACGTAAGGCGTAGATGACGGCGCCAACGGAGTACAAGAGTCCGCCGCCCAGCAGAAGTATCGCGACGGCGACTCCACCGTTGTGCCAAATCTGGGGCAGATAGAACATGGCCGTCCACCCCATGGCGATGTACACGGGGACCGTCAACCAGCGCGGCGCGCCCACCCAAAAGACCCGAAACAGCATCCCGATCACGGCCGAGCTCCAGACAATCCAGAGCAGTACTTCGCCGGATCCTCCATGTACCAGCGCAACCGCAAATGGTGTGTAAGAACCAGCGATGAGTAAGAAGATCGTTGCGTGATCGGCCCTTTTAAGTACTGAGTGAGTCCGTGGGCGCCAGGTGCCGCGGTGATACACGGCGCTGATTGAAAACAGAGCCACCGTGCTGAAGGAATAGATCGCGACAGCCCACCGAAATGGTGGCGGCGCAAGAATCACCAGAATGACCCCGCAGATTGCGGCCGCTGGAACGGCGCCAGCATGCAACCACCCGCGCATTCGAGGCTTCAACGGTTCAAGCCGCTCGGCCACCGCGGCCATATGATGCCGCAGTTCGCCAGCCGTCATTCCTAAACGGTACGGGTGTAGCAGACACCGCAGAACGTCGGGACTGGAACGACTACTCTGGTGTTTCGTCCAAAGATCCGCGAGAATAGTGCGACAAATCGCTTGGAAAGGAGCCCGGAGTGGGGATTCGCGACCTCGTGTATGGCGCCTATGCCAAGCGGATAACTACCGGGCTGGATCACGACCGGATCCCTCGCCATGTAGGGGTCGTCCTTGACGGCAATCGCCGATGGGCGTCCGAACAAGGTTCGGCATCAAGCGCCGGGCACCGGGCTGGCGCCGCCAAGATCGAAGAATTCCTCGGGTGGTGTGAAGAAGTTGGCGTTGAAGTCGTCACGTTGTGGCTGTTGAGTACCGACAACTTAGAAAGGCCGCCACAAGAACTCGACTCGTTGTTGGGGATTATTAGTCAGACGGTGAGCGACCTGGCAGCAACTCAGCGGTGGCATGTGCATCCGGTCGGCGCTCTTGATTTGCTGCCTGACTACACGGCGCGCGCACTAAAAGAAGCAGACGCGGCAACTCGCGATATCGATGGCATCACTGTCAATGTCGCGGTCGGCTATGGGGGCCGTCGCGAATTGGTTGATGCGGTTCGCGCGCTACTTACCGAACAGGCAGCCGAAGGTAAGAGCATCGACGATCTGGCGGCTGTCCTGGATGTTGAACACATCGCGGCGCACCTTTACACCCGTGGACAACCAGACCCTGAACTCCTTATTCGTACCTCAGGCGAGCAGCGGCTTTCCGGCTTCATGCTTTGGCAGTCGGCCCACTCGGAGTTCTATTTCTGCGAGGCCTATTGGCCCGATTTCCGAAAGATCGACTTCTTGCGAGCTTTGCGCTCCTATTCCCAACGTGAGCGCCGCTTCGGCACCTGATCTCCCACTCGCAAACGCGGACGAAACGCCCCTTTCTGATGCTCTATAACGGGCATTTCGTCCGCGTTTGCGGAAGGGAAAATCATCCGTTCGGTCAGGGTTCACCTCCGCGTCAATCTCGTGCGGCGTGGCGTCGCGCATCGGGGTCGGTGACCGGCTTAGCGTTACAGCAATCGGGGTAGCACCGGAGGTGTGCGAGTGCAGCAAGCTCGGCGTACTTACGTTCTCGACACGAGCGTCCTTCTGAGTGACCCGCAGGCCATTCGCCGATTTGACGAACACGAAGTGGTACTGCCGGTCGTCGTGGTTACCGAGCTAGAGGCGAAGCGAACCCATCCAGAACTGGGATACTTTGCACGCCAAGCCCTGCGCATGCTCGATGACCTCCGGATCGATCACGGTCGGCTCGACGAACCGATGCCGTTGCCTGACGGGGGAACCCTGCGGGTCGAGCTCAACCACTCTGACCTTTCCGTTCTGCCAAGTGGGTTTCGGCTCGGAGATAACGACAGCCGAATACTTGCAGTGGCCAGAGCGTTATCGGCTGAGGGCCGCGACGTTGTGGTTGTCAGCAAAGACCTGCCGATGCGCGTCAAGGCATCTGCAGTTGGCCTGACAGCTGATGAGTATCTGGCTGAATTGCCTACCACGTCGGGTTGGACCGGCATGGACGAGTTCGAAGTCGATGTCGACACCATTGACTTGCTCTACGACGAGGAACTCGTTGATATTGAAGAAGCACGCGAGCTTCCCTGCCACACCGGTTTGGTCTTGGTGTCTGATCGCGGGTCTGCGCTCGGTCGGGTGACCGCTGACAAACGAGTCCAGTTAGTACGCGGCGAACGTGAAGCCTTTGGACTTCATGGACGCAGTGCGGAACAACGGGTTGCCTTAGATCTGCTACTTGATCCAGAGGTTGGCATCGTTTCGCTCGGCGGTCGCGCGGGAACTGGAAAGTCAGCGCTCGCGCTGTGCGCTGGGCTTGAAGCAGTGATGGAGCGGCAAGCTCATCGAAAGGTCATTGTCTTTCGCCCGCTTTATGCGGTCGGCGGGCAGGAGCTTGGGTATTTGCCGGGTTCAGAGAACGAAAAGATGTCGCCCTGGGGTCAAGCCGTCTATGACACGTTGAGCGCAATCACCACATCGGAAGTGGTGGACGAGATCGTCGATCGCGGATTACTCGAAGTGCTGCCACTAACGCACATTCGCGGACGGTCACTGCATGATGCGTTTGTCATTGTTGACGAAGCCCAGTCTTTGGAGCGAAATGTTTTGTTGACAGTGCTGTCTCGAATAGGTCGCGACTCACGTGTTGTGCTTACTCACGATGTTGGGCAACGCGACAACTTGCGAGTCGGTCGCCACGATGGAGTTGCGGCGGTCGTTGAACGACTCAAAGGACATCCACTGTTTGCGCACATCACATTGACTCGTTCGGAACGATCACCAATAGCTGCACTGGTTACTGAGTTACTGGAAGACACCACATTCGTTCCTTAGCACGTGTCTCACACTCAATATTGGAATTTGGCGAAATCCCCTGGGGGACAAGGGATTTCGGCTTCACAAGCGAGCAAGCGTGTCCGTTTTAACCCTTATCCGGTGTTGTGAACCGTGTCGTCCGTGCTGTTACTCACTTTCATTTCGGTTGTTGGCGCGTGTCGCTACGTGCATGGTGAATAAGTCAGACCTTGCAAGTAATTGAGCAGTCGGTCCGGGGAGGGCCGCATCGGGCATGGAAGCCGATGCACGCGACTGCAACATATTGCTTGTCGCCCAGTTTGTGAGCAGTGCTGCAAGAGCGCTCATTCCCCTCTAGCGCTGCGTGAGCAATTTGCTGGGTCCGTGTCACACGAAACGTTCCACCGTTGCGCACCTCGCATGTGCGCACGCCTCCGTGTGTCCAGGGCCAAAGGTGAGACGCGCGCCAAGC
>JAHEXM010000213.1 GCA_023252115.1 Micrococcales bacterium
GCAAATCGATCATGAATGGCATCGTTGGTACCGACTCAATCGCGATGTGATCGGGAGCGATCCCGACCTTGTTCTGACAGGTGTTCGACTTGTGGTACCGCAAGGCGGTGTCTCATGAGTGCACGCGATGTCCAACAAGAGACCGCGAAGATCATTCATCTTGCCGACAAGAAACGCCTGATATATCGGCAATCCCTTGCGCCGAAGTACGCCGAGGCGCTTGGGCTTGCATCTGAAGCCAACGGCTACCGACAGACTGCGCTATCGCTGGAATATGCGATGCCTTCCGGTGTGCCTGCAATTCCCCGACCGCCATTGCGCCTGCTGACCAGAACGGAGGACGCGCCCGACCCAGCCGCTACTGGAAACCACGATGACACGTTCTTTGACCGGCAACGCACACCTGACTCACAACTACCGGATCCGACTCGATGGACGGCACAACTCACCCAAGCGATTGTTGAGGTGTGGCACGGGCGACGACCCGTCCACCAACTCGCGCGCTGGATGAACGGCGACGTGTATTCGGCAATGGTCGCGGATTCCGGACTGTCGGAGGAGGCGGTTGTGCCGCGAAACGCAGCACACGCATTTTCCAGTAAGGCCGATATCGGGCATTTGGTTAGGAGTGTTCACATCGGCCGCCCGAGTACCAGCGTTGTTGAGGCTAGTGCGGTGGTCACTGGCGCAAACCGAAGCCGAGCAATCGCATTACGACTCGAAGGATGGGACGGTCGATGGCTCGTGACTTCGCTGGCTGTCCTATGACTGTCGGTTCGTGGATCCGCCCTCTAGTCGCCGGAGCGGTCACTCCCGTGGCAGCGCTTGAACTTGCGACCCGAGCCGCACGGGCAAGGAGCGTTTCGCGACACGTTCGAGAAATCGATGTTGTCTGGATCGACGCTTGCATCTCCAGCAACGACAGTCGAAGTGGACTTGATAACGGACCCGTCAACTTCTTCGCTCGGGGCGGTGTACTGCAGAGCGGCCGGACGCGACGGCTCCAAGCCTTTCGCTTCTACGTGTGGGTGCTGGTGTTCTTCGCCGCTGGTGATCTCGCCAACCTCATCGTCGCCTTCAACAGCTTCATCGACCGAGACATCAACGTTGAACAGGTAGCCGACTGATTCGTCCTTGATGGCGTTCATCATGTGCTGGAAAAGGTCGTAGCCCTCTTTCTGGTATTCGACGAGTGGGTCCTTCTGCGCCATTGCGCGCAAACCGATTCCCTCTTGCAAATAGTCCATCTCGTACAAGTGCTCACGCCACTTACGGTCGAGAACCGACAGAATCACCCGACGCTCAAGTTCGCGCATTACATCAGGCGTCAGGTCTTCTTCGCGCTTGTCGTAGGCGGCCTGAGCATCGTCCTGCAGTTCCTGAATCAGGAACTCTTGGGTCAGACCACCGCGACCGCCCCCCGACTTCGCTTCGAGATCATCAATGGTCACGCTTACTGGATACATCGTTCCCAACTTGGTCCACAGCGACTCAAGTTCCCATTCCTCCGGGTATCCCTCGTACGTGGCGTCAGTGACCACGCCGGCGATTGCGTCGTCAACGAAGGTCCGGATTTGATCCGACAGGTCTTCACCCTCAAGAACGCGATGACGCTCGCCATACACAACAAGGCGCTGGCGATTCATGACTTCGTCGTACTTAAGAACGTTTTTGCGGATTTCGAAGTTCTGCGTCTCCACCTGACCTTGCGCACTCTGAATCGCCCGCGTGACCATCTTGGCTTCAATCGGCACATCGTCAGGCACGTTAAAGCGATTCAGGAACGCTTCGACCAGACCGGCGTTGAATCGACGCATCAACTCGTCTTGAAGTGACAAATAAAAACGAGTTTCGCCAGGGTCACCCTGCCGGGCAGAGCGTCCACGCAACTGATTGTCGATTCGCCGCGACTCATGGCGTTCAGTTCCCAGCACGTAGAGCCCACCGAGCTCGATCACTTCGTCGTGTTCACTGGCCACCGACTCTTCAGCCTTTTGCACTGCCTCGGGCCAGGCTGCTTCGTATTCCTCCGGCGTCTCAACCGGTGACAAGCCACGCTTCTCGAGCTCGGCGGCCGCGCGGAATTCGGGGTTACCGCCCAGCATGATGTCAGTGCCACGACCTGCCATGTTGGTTGCGACAGTGATGGCAGCCTTTCGGCCCGCCTCGGCAACAATCGCTGCCTCACGATCGTGGAACTTCGCGTTCAGCACTTCGTGTTTGATGCCTGCCTTGCGCAGGTAGTTCGATAGAAGCTCGCTTTTCTCGACGCTGACCGTTCCCACCAGTACCGGTTGGCCACGCTCGTAACATTCGGCGATGTCATCAACAACTGCCTTGTATTTGGCATCTTCAGTTCGATACACCAAGTCAGGCTGGTCAGCGCGAATGTTTTCTTTGTTAGTCGGAATCGGCACTACACCCAGGTCATAGATTTGACTGAACTCGGCTGCTTCGGTCATCGCCGTACCAGTCATTCCGCCGAGCTTGTCGTAGAGCCGGAAGAAGTTCTGCAACGTAATTGTTGCGAGTGTTTGGTTCTCGGCCTTGATCTCAACTTCTTCCTTAGCCTCGATCGCCTGGTGCAGTCCTTCGTTGTAGCGGCGACCCGCCAGGATTCGGCCCGTGTGCTCATCGACGATGAGCACCTCGCCGTCGATAACGACGTAGTCCTTGTCGATTGCGAACAACTCTTTGGCTTTCAGCGCATTGTTGAGAAATCCGACTAGCGGCGTATTAACAGCTTCGTACAGATTGTCAATGCCGAGCCAGTCCTCAGTCTTTTCCACACCGCTTTCAAGAATGCCGACAGTCTTCTTCTTCTCGTCGACTTCGTAGTCGTCTTCACGGTCGAGTTTGCGGACAAGTTTCGCGAATTCCGCGTACCACTTGGTTGATTGGTCACTCGGCCCAGAAATGATCAGCGGTGTTCGAGCCTCGTCAATCAGGATCGAGTCAACTTCGTCGACAATTGCAAAGACGTGGCCCCGCTGGACCATCTCCTCCTTCGACCACGCCATGTTGTCGCGCAGGTAGTCGAAGCCAAATTCGTTATTTGTTCCGTAGGTGATGTCGGCGTCGTAGGCAACCTTGCGCTCAGCCGGACTCATTGCAGACAAAATGCAACCCACATCAAGGCCAAGGAAGCGGTGGACACGGCCCATCCATTCGGAGTCGCGTTCAGCCAAGTAGTCGTTGACGGTCACGATGTGAACGCCATCGCCCGACAATGCATTGAGGTAGGCTGGAAGCGTTGAAACGAGGGTCTTTCCCTCGCCGGTCTTCATCTCGGCGATGTTGCCGAGGTGCAGCGCGGCACCGCCCATAATCTGAACGTCATAGTGGCGTTGCCCGAGTGTGCGCTTTGCAGCTTCGCGAACGGTTGCAAAGGCTTCAGGCAGCAGATCGTCCAACGTTGCACCATCATCGAGGCGCTCGCGGTATTGCGCAGTTAGCGCTCGTAGCTCGGCGTCGGAGAGATCGACGAAATCTTCCTCGAGAGCGTTGACCTGCTTGGTCAAAGTCACGAGTTTGCGAAGAATCTTGCCTTCACCGGCACGGAGTAACTTGTCAAAGAGCTGCACGTTAGCCATGTTACGCAGCCCGACCCAGGGGATGACTCGACAGCTGTCCGATCGGTGATCGAACCGATCTTTTCGAAGGGCTTACACAACCTCGCCCGATGGTGCATGCTGCGTCCATGACGTTGGGGGATCCACGCGAGTCAGTCGAGATCGCTGCCGGTTCAATGCAGCTTCTCCCCGTGGATGATCGCAGCAGGTGCGGCGCCGTTGCGGCCCTAGGCCGATCCGTGGCCGATGCCCAACATGTCTGGGTCGCACGCGATGCAACAACCGCACTACCGCGCGCTTATGTCGCCATCGTCACGAGCGAACAAGCAAATGAGAATTCCGCAATTGTGCGCAGCGCCCCCGGTCTTAACGGCAATGACAGCGACGCCGAGGCGGCCGCAGACGTGGTCCGGCGTTACGCCGATCAGGCGCTTGGTCTTGCTACCAGCTAGCGCCTGCCTCGATCACCGCAGCCCGAGAAGCCCTTCACGCGCGGCGGTCACGACCGCTTCGGTGCGGGTCCGTACTCCAAGCTTTTCGTGAACGCTACGCATGTGGTTTTTGACCGTGTTCTCGCTGATATGCAGCGCAGCTGCGACATCACGGTTGGGCAGGCCGTCTGCAACCAGGCGCAATACATCCAATTCGCGACCGGTGAGTCCGCCTGGAGCTGATCTGGCGTCAGCTCGCCGCATCGCCAAGGCAAGTTCACCCATGAGTTTGGAAGCCACCTCGGGAGCCAACAACGATCGTCCTCCCAAAGCAGCGCGAACAGTGGCCACCGCAT
>JAHEXM010000214.1:0-1267 GCA_023252115.1 Micrococcales bacterium
AGACTGAACGCAACTACGAGCAGTCCGACGATCACGATTTGGTCGACGGTCACCACCAAAGGCTATTGCCTCGGTTTGCCAGCAGATGTGTCACTGCGAGTTTCGGGCTACGTTGTCCCGATGCCATCCCTGTCGTTCGCAATCATTCCGGTCGTTGCAGTTCAAGATGGAAAGTCAACGTATCCGCCGTCGCCGGGATCATCAGACGACCCGGAGAGTGCATCGCCGCTTGAGGTGGCGAAGTGGTGGTCAGATCAAGGCGCGCAACGCATCCAAGTCATTGACGTCGATTCGGTGGCCAACCGTGGACGTAACCCGAAACAGATTACGGAATTGGTGCACGGTATGCGGAATCGCGCGCGAATTGACTTATGGGCCGGGGTCTATGAGAGTGATCATTTGAATGACGCCACCAAAATCGGGCCAACTCAAATTGTTCTCGCGACAAGCACAGTTGCCGATCAGGACTTTCTGAAAAGCGCTGTGGCCCAACATGGCAAGCAGTTGAGTTTGCGGTTGGTGATTGGCGAAGACGGATCACTGCATGCCCCTGGCACCGCGGCCGATGGCCTGAATATCTGGGAGCAGTTGCCTGATCTTGAGGCGCTTGGAATTCCGCATTTCTTGGTTATTGACGCAGGTGGCTCCGGCCATTGGTGGTCACGGCACAAGAGTGTGCTCGAGACGTTTTGTCAGACATCTTCGCGACCAGTAACTGCAGGTTCCGGCGTGGACAGTCTCGAGAACCTGCACGAACTGTGCGAACTCGTGCCACAGGGTTTGGACGGCGCAGTCGTCGGCAAAGCTCTGCTCGATGGCGCTTTCACGTACGCAGAAGCGCAGACGGCCGTCGAAGCCCGCTATGACCCTTACGAGTGGGGACCGGCCCAACCGTAGCCAACCGTAGACCGATCCAAAATCGACCGCTCGCGTCCCGCAAGGTGGAACATGGTGTGGCAACTATGGACGGAAAGTTCCACCTTACGAGACAGGGAAGTCGACAGTGGTGATCTGTTCGCTCAAGTCCCAGAGCCGCTCGGCGGTGGCTGGATTGGTGGCGGTCGAATAGACCGGAACTTCAGTCGGGGCTCCCCGGTACTGACCCAACGCACCGGGTCCTACAAACGCGCCTCCCGGGATCGCGGTGTCAGTAAGTGCGCGTAGTGACGGTTGGGCAGCTGCGCGCGGAGAGTGAAAGGCGGTTCGTCCGGCTGCAGTCGCAACCGGCGTCAGGACATTCAGCTTCCACTCACGAAGCTGTCGGTTG
>JAHEXM010000214.1:1277-4358 GCA_023252115.1 Micrococcales bacterium
CCGACGTCGATCGTCCGGCGATGCAGTTCTTGTGAGAACAGCAACGTGGCTTGCTTCGTATTCGAATAGACCGGGAACGCCGAATACGGCCGTGGGTCAATCAGAAGATTTTCGTCCATCTCGGGATTTAAGAAGCCACCGCGCGCAGCCAAGCTCGATAGCGACACCACCCGCGCGCCAGCAGTCACAGCCAGCGATGGCCACAGTTGGGCAGTCAACGCAAAGTGCCCCAAGTGGTTGGTGCCCATCTGCAATTCAAAACCCTGCGCAGTTGATCTGCGCTTGCCGCCCATGACTCCGGCGTTGTTCACTAGGCCATTGACGTTGGAAAACTTCGCCACTAAGTCGGTAGCGAACTGCGCAACAGAAACGAGATCCGCGAGATCGAGTTGCATCAGTTCCGCAGTCCCCGGGCCCGACTTCTGGGCGTTGGCTAGTGCATCTGCCGAACGTCTGACATCGCGACAGGCCATCACCACATGGCCGCCGTGATCGACGATCGCACGCGCCGTCCAATAGCCAACCCCGGAGTTGGCGCCGGTGACAACGAATACCTGCCCGCTCAAATCCGGTATGTCCGCCACAGTCCAACCCACGCTTCATTGTCGCTGGGTTGGCGGCCGGATGGGCCGTTGATCATGGCGTTCGGGTTGCCCTCGCCCATAGGATTGGTTGACGGATTGGCCGGCAGTATCGAATCCAAGGACGTCAGATGACGAGTTCTTCGCGCTTGGTACTTGGCGTGTATGCAGCGGTGGCGGCCATCCAGCTGCTGACGTTGGCGCTAGGCAATCAGCTTGCTGCCAACACGATGAAGTTCTTCTTGCTCCCGCTGCTGATTGTGTTCGTACTGGTGTCGGTTGGATGGAAAAGTGATGCCAGTACGAAGTGGCTAGTGATCGGTCAATTCTTCGCTTGGCTCGGTGACATTGCGCTTATGTCTGACGCGCAACTCTTGTTCTTCGTCGGCATTGCAATGTTCTTGGTAATGCAGATCTGCTACATCGTCGGGTTCTTCAAACTCGGGGCGCGTGAAGGTGTGCGTCGCCGTAAGTGGGTGCTGATTGCCTACCCAGTGTTTTGGGTCGTGGCGAATGCAGCATTGTGGCCGGGCCTCGGCGTCATGCGTGTACCCATTGCCATTTATAGCGCGGCGCTAG
Source organism: Micrococcales bacterium (assembly GCA_023252115.1). Classification (GTDB taxonomy): domain Bacteria; phylum Actinomycetota; class Actinomycetes; order S36-B12; family UBA10799; genus JAHEXM01. Next base: position 2,438 of record JAHEXM010000214.1, read on the forward strand.
TCACGATGGCTTTGTGTTCTGTTGGTACCGGAACGATGCTGGGCATCGGTGGCACCCTCTTCATGCTGTCGGACCTGACGATCGGCGCCACAGTTGCGTATGGGAACTTCTTCGGCTCCGCGGTATTCATCATGCTGACTTACATAGTCGGACAACTACTGATTGCAATTGCCTGGACCAACCAAATTCGATCGCGTGCTCCAGCAGAAGTCGGCGTATAGATTGCTGTCGTGCGAGTGATCGGCAGGCCATCGGTTTGGCGGGCCTCGATCGTAGTTGGGGTAACCCTCGTTGCATCAGCCTGTTCGGCACATAGCTCAGAACCTCCTTCGTCCGCTTTGCCGTCAGCGTCTTCCGGGTTCAGCAATGAGCAAGTAGTGTTGCCGCTCGCTCTAAAGTCAAACAATTCCGGTGGCACCCGACCGACGATCGAAATCAGCGTGGCAGGCGGACCTAAAATTCCGGTGCTATTCGACACCGGTTCCCAAGGGCTGCGCGTGTTTGACAACTCAGTCGGTACCGCCGGTATCAGTGAAACAGCAACGCGCAATGAAGTGACATTCGGCAGCGGTAACAAGTTCATCGGAAACCGCGCCACTGCTCCAGCGATTATCGCGGGAAAGGCAACTGCAGGTCCGATTTCCATTCAACTTGTTCATCAGGTGGTCTGCATTGAGACGCACCCGAATTGCGCGGGCCGCCATGGTTTTTCCTCGTACATCGCTAAGCAAGGAGTTCGCGGGATTCTCGGGGCAGGCCTTGGTTCAGGTGATGTCTTTAGCCCCTTGCTTCAGCTGCAGGGCGGTTATCCAAAGTCATACACGATCGCGCTGCGCGGATCGGCAAGCAACGTAACTCTCAATGCGCCGATCACGTCACCTGCTGGCAGCTTTCCGATTCCCCAAGCCGACAACCCGTCACACGCGAATGGTTCGCCCGCTTGGTCGGATCAACGGATTCCCGGATGCTGGGCATACAACTCCGCGGCTCGCTCCTGTGTGAGCACCGTGTTCGATACCGGTGCAACTCACACCAGCACCGATACATCGGTGCCCGGAACTTCCACAGCCAGCGTGCCTTCGGACACCGTTCTGTCGCTGGCAACTTCCGCCACCGACAAACCGATATGGCGTATTTCGTCGGCAACGGGCGTGATTGAAATCCGTGACCACGTCAGCGCAGCAGCGGTTAACACTGGCATTTCATTGTTCAAGACCTTTGACGTGACCTTCAATGTGGCAAACGGCATGGTGGTTTTGACCACTGCTCCACGGCATTAGAGCCATCGGACCTTGCAGTTGAATCCGTCATGGGTGACACTGAACGCATGTCAACCGCGGAATTTCAAAACGTGCCGGCAGCAGACCCCGATGCAGTTGTCGATCCGCACTGGGCCGATCTGCGCAGCGATTCCCCACTGCCCCCGACATATATGCCCCCGGCGATGGCAGGTGCGCATTCAACGAAACTGCGAGTTATCGCAATCGGGTTAATTGTGATGTTTGTTGGCGCAACTGCAGTCGGTGTATGCCTTACTTATGGCCCGCAGGTGTGGCCCTTCTAGCTTCGTTCGGCGTGGGATGTAGGAGCAGCGCGTTCAACGCGTCACCATTTGCTCGTGCTCACCCTCACCATTACTTCACCAGTCGGTTGCACTGACGAAGTTCAGGATCTGCTCATTAATGATCCGGCAGTGAGCAGTGTTGCGGTCATCCGCGGTGCTTCGGTAAAGCCAGCTGGCGACGTCGTCACAGCTGATGTTGCGCGTGAGGGCGCCAATGACACGATCCGAGCACTAATTGGCACCGGCGTTCATCGCGAAGGCACGATTCATATTGACGATGCGGCGACCTGGGTGTCGGCAAACGCCTATCAAGTGGACAACGAAATGCCAGGTGATGGTGTGGATGCTGTCGTGTGG
>JAHEXM010000215.1 GCA_023252115.1 Micrococcales bacterium
CGCGAGTTGTACCTTGACCACGCCAATTGTCGGCCAAGGCATCCACCGCTGATAGGTGGTGAAAGGTTGCCGCCCCAATCGGGCAGCCAACGTGTTGCAGGGCAAGCCGCTCAACCCCAGTTCGGATTGCGGTCGGCAGTTGCGCAAAGGTGGCCGAGTCATCGCCTTCCGGGATCAACGACACGAAGACTGTTTCGCCGCTTACTTCAACCCGGGAGTCGTATTCACTTCGCGCCCATTCATCGAGGGCATCGGCATCGTTGCGCAACAGTTCAGCCGTCCTGGCTAATGCATTTGCCACACCAGGTCCCAGTTCGGATTCGAGCATGGGCAGCGCTGTCTCGCGAACACGCACACGGGCGAATGCTGAATCAACATTGTGCGGATCTTCGTGCGGCGCCAACCCTGCCTCGCTGCATGCTGCCCTCACTGTGGCCCGACTAACTCGCAAGAACGGGCGCCGCCACAGTTCGTCGTGATCAGACATACCGCTGAGCGAACGCGCACCTGACCCACGAGCCAGACCTAGCAGAACCGTCTCGGCTTGGTCATCGAGCGTGTGTCCGAGCAGCACTGCTTGGGCCAGGTGTCGTTCAGCTGCCTGGCGGAGCGCAGCCCGTCGGGCATCTCTGGCGGCGGCTTCAAGTCCTCCGCTGCCGGGTCCAATGGCGACGTCGACCTCGAGTACTTCGACCGGGTCCAGGCCCAGCTCAATGCACTGCTGCTTGGCGATGGCGGCGACCGAGGCCGAGTCGGCCTGCAGTTGGTGGTCGATGACGATGGCGCCAAAACGACGCTGATCTCCGCGCTGCGACATAGCAGCGACAGCACCAGCCAACGCGAGAGAATCGGCACCGCCAGAACAGGCAACCAGGACGCACCCGCTTGAACTCACATTGGTGAGTGATGCCGTGACCGCGCGAATAGCCGTAAAAAGTGGTGACTGCGAAGTCGTCATCCGTGCACCCGGGCGACCCATAAGTCGGGTTGGGCAATCTCCGCTGAGGATGGCAACGTCGATGGCCCCTCCCACACGCGATTGAAACCTTCCATGCCGACTTGCTCCATGACGCTGCGCACGAACTTTGCTCCGTCGGAGTACTGACGCATCTTGGCGTCCATGCCAAGCATCCGGCGCGTGAGTGAATCCATCACACCTGGATTCGCTCGTCGTTCGTCGAAGCGTTTACGAATGGTTTCGACGGATGGGACGATCGCAGGACCGACTTCGTCCATGACGACGTCCGCATGTCCTTCGAGCAAACTCATGAACGCTGTCAATTGGTCGAAGATGGCCTGCTGGGCTGGTGTTTGCAATGCCTTCATTACTTCTGTCGATTCCGCTTTGCCGCGCAGTACTTGGATCACGGCAAAGAACAATTTGCGACTGCGACGCAAGAGTTCATCGACGGGCATATCGACTCCGACGACAAGCGCTCGAATCTCGCCTGCCATGTAGTTGGACAACCATGGCACGGCGGTGAATTGAACCCGATGGGTTTCTTCATGAAGGGCAACCCACATCGAGAAGTCCCGGCGATCGACTTCGAGGGTGTCGGCGACTTTGACAATGTTGGGTGCGACCAACATCAATCTCGGTGCCTTGCCCAACGGCGTCAACGCTTCATACTGTCCGAGCACTTTTCCTGACAGCCAACCAAGGACTGCTCCGAGTTGAATCGCCGTCACTCGTGATCCAACCTCGGCTACACCGCCGGTTCCGGCAGCAACTCTGAGCCGATCCAAGATCGGCTCAAGGACAAATTCGAACGCCTCGATATTGGAGCGAATCCATGCTGGTCGATCAACAACGTCCGCCGCTGGTGCATCCGACGGCGACACCAAGCCAGTGCATTCGCGGACTGGACCGACCGCTTGGTCCGCCAATTCGCGAAGTTCCCTGACGATCCCGCGCGCTTCGGCCAGCGGCATATCAGGGCCTTTGGGTGCGAGTCGCGATCCAGTGGTGATCGCCAATTCCCAGTCGACCACGTCGGATGGCATGTCTAGACCTTACGGGCGCAAGCCCAGTCGCTGCCTACCCTGGTTTGTTGATCATGCAGTTGTTGTTGTTTTTGATGTTGAAATCGTCGGAAATCAGCCTGTTGAGCGACAACAACTGCATGATCAACAACTCATCACCTACACCCGCAGGTGGCAAGTAGGGAAGCGACGCGATTTCGGGCGGCTTCGGCAGCGGTATTTGGTCCAGCATGCGGCGCCATGATCGCGAAAGCCAGCAATGCTCCGTCTGTATCCGCGACAGTTCCAGCCAGGGTCGTCAATCCCGAAAGCGTTCCGGTTTTGGCTCGGACTACGCCACGTCCGGCACGATTCGACGGCTCGGCAAACTGAACCGCAAGCGTTCCAGTCAAACCCGCAATTGGGGTTCCAGACTGTGCCGCCCAGATTTGGGCGTTGCCTTGGCGTGCAACGGTCGACATCAACTGCGCCAACACAGACGCAGGCACCGCATCGTCTCTACTCAACCCCGAACCATCAACCAGCGTGACTCCACTCGTCGAAATTCCAAGTTGGTTCAACACCTTGATGGTTGCGTCGGCGCCACCGCTGAAACTGGCGTTGCCAACCACTGCTCTGCCAGCCAAATGGGCCAGCACCTCGGCAGCGGTGTTGTCCGAATACGTCAACGTCTGCATCACTACTTCGGATATCGGTGGCGAGACAACCTGCGCAAGCTGTGCGGCATTCGGCGGTGCGGCCTGAGCAGACTGCGTCGGTGCAACCGTGATGCCTTGTGCCGCAAGTTGCGCCGCAAACTGTTTGGCTGCATAAGCGGCGGGATTAGAAACGACGCTCAGTCCAATTCGGCCACCGTTCACCATCAACGGAGTAATGGGCGCAACGATGTTTGCAGTTACATAGCTCGACGGCCACGACGGTGCAGTTTGTGGCCCGGTGAACAAACTCGTGTCATAAGAGACGTGAATCGTGGCTGGCATTTCGCCCGCCGCCGATTTCAACGATTTCGCAGTGGACACTGCCAGTTCCTTTAAAGAGGCACGGGGCTTGGCAAAGTCCGTCGCACTTGCCGCATTTGAACTCGGGGCGACCTCAAGCAGCGGATCACCTCCACCGACCAACACCACTTGGTCAGGGGCGCTTCCTTGGACTACTCGGGTGGCAATTTGGCTGTCCGCCCCAAGTGCCGTCGACGTTGCGGCTGCCGTCAACAATTTTGCGGTTGACGCGGGAGGCAACGAAGTTGAGCCGCCTCGGTCGAACAAAGTCGTGCCGTTCTCGGGATCAACTACCGAAATGGTCGCGTTCGGACCCAGGGCTCTCGCCGAGAGTGCCGGAAGCAAGACCTTTGCTAGCCCAGCTGGGGTCGGCTTGGGTGGTCCGGACAGGCTCACCGGCGCCAAAACCGGGGTGGGGCCATTTTGAGGCAGGGCCGGAGCATCGGATTCGGCCCCGAACGCATTGGACGCGACGCCAAGGACGACAACCAAACATCCGGCGAGCGCGAGGATGCCCCCGCCACGACGCCCTAGGTCTGGCATAAAGCCTCCATTTCGGCCGCGTCTTCAACAAATATTCGCCCACGTTCACCTACTCGGTAGCTGTCGGCAGGCTTCGTGGCACTGACTACGGAACACTAAGTCAGTCATCAAGCCCAGACGAACATCAGGAGTACTTCGTGGAGTTCGACGTCACGATCGAGATCCCCACCGGTAGCCGCAACAAGTACGAGATCGACCACGAGAGTGGCCGACTCCGCTTGGACCGCATGCTTTTCACTGCGACGCGGTACCCCCATGACTACGGCTTCGTGGACAACACGCTGGGGCTCGATGGCGACCCGCTCGACGCCCTGGTCATAGTCCAGGAACCAACATTCCCTGGGTGTCTGATCCGTGCTCGCACGGTCGGCATGTTCCGGATGACAGATGAAGCCGGCGGTGACGACAAGCTTGTCTGTGTCCCAGCCAGCGACCCCCGTTTGGAGCACATCCGCGACATCTTCCACATCCCTGAATTCGACCGACTTGAGATTCAGCACTTCTTTGAGGTCTACAAGGACCTCGAACCCGGCAAGTCAGTTGAAGGTGCGAGCTGGGCTAATCGCGCCGAGGCCGAAGAAGAGGTCCAAGCCTCGTACGATCGCTACAACACAGTGGGCGACGGCGCCAAGAAGATCGAAGAGGCCAACACGATTGCGGAGCTCGCTGCCAAGATCGCGATTCTGGAAGCCGGCCGCTAACGGAACTGCCCCATCACCGTTAATTACAAACAGCCGGGTTTCCCCGAGCAACACTGACTGAATAGTGCGTGGACTCGACCTCACCGATCGCGAGGAACGAAACCACGCCGTCAATTG
>JAHEXM010000216.1 GCA_023252115.1 Micrococcales bacterium
CCAGGGAACACGGCCTAAACCCATTGCCCGAAGTTATTTGCACCTAATTTTCTGAATGCAAGTAACTCCGGAGCAATGGGCTTTGGAGCGGAAGAGGTCAGCCAACGGTAGCGGTCAGATTTGTCGCCACTGCTGATGTCATCAAGCTCGACTTGACGTTATCGACACAGAAACCGATGTCGCTATTGGTTCCTCCAGCTTTGATGCTCTCGCGACTTCCTGAGACTGCCGTGTATCGCGTTCCCGATCGAGTAAATGTGGCATTCCATTTATCGCTCAAGCTCACGGCAGTTGGCAGATCGAAGCCGATGGTGAACTTCTTGACCGTCATCCCGGTGCCGTTGACCACCACTACCGATCCACACCAGCCATTGCTCCACTTGTCGGTGTACTTGAACGAAGTGGTCAGAGAGCCATTCGTCGGAGTCGGCGTTGGTGTCGGCGTCGGCGTTGGTGTGGGAGTCGCCGTTGGGGAAGCAGTCGGCGTCGAGGTAGGAGTTGGCGTGGGCGTCGACGTTGGCGTCGGACTGGCGGTTGGCGTTGCCGTGGGTGTTGGCGTCGGGCTTGGTGTCGCAGTTCCCGCGCCCGGTGTCCAATAGTTGCCAGACATCACGATCATGTTTTGAAGCAACAAGCTCGCTGTGTAGTACGCATTGGTCGCCGAACCACCCGCCTGCCCAGAGGTGTAGTTCCACACGCTATCGAGCCAGGCTTGATTGGCCGCATTGGTCATTGCCGCGGGACCTAGTGTTGCCACGAACTCCGGGTCGAGATAGTTGACCGTTGCGGTTCCATCAAGCTTGTAGCCAGAAACCACCTTGCTGGGATCACCCGATGTCTTGGATTTGATCCAAGCAGTAATCCGCTGGGCTTGCTGCGCACTCGTCGCGTCTCCAAATAGAGCAGCATCAGTGCCTAGGTGCCAGGGGACACGAACCGAGTTGTACGCGTACTGACCGTCGGTCGAGGCTTCGAGGAAGTTTGCCGGTGCTGGTTTCGGAGCTGCCGTGTTGGTGTTGACGACAAAGTCAGCAATCAGACCAGTGTTCGGTGCGTATGTTGCTTGCTGCTGTGTGACAAGCGCCTGAGTAGCGGCAACAACCTGATCCCATGTTGCATCCCCGGTCGCAGCCTTGAATGCGCGGAAATGGTCAACCATGAAGTCTGAAGGACGGGTCGAGTTGTAGTAAGTGTCACCCGGAGATGACCAGTCGCCGAGCAGTGGCAAATGAGTTGAAGCACTGATTTCACTGGCTTTGATTGCGTTGATACGCGAGATCGCCAACTGCTTGTAGTTGTAGGTTCCAGCGCTTCCCCACTGACGATCCGCAAGTAGCAGCCCGTATGCGATTGCCAAGTCCCCGTCGGTTGCCGAATCGCTGCCGTCGACTGATTGGCACGACGAATTCTGTTCGGCTGCATGAAGTCCAGGGTTGATGCTCGACGGGTGCGCGAGTACGAACTTCAAAATGCCATCGAATGAAGTCTGCGCAGTCGAATCGGCACCTGCCATCAGCGAAGTAAACTCAAGTCCGTATCCCTCGCCTTCGGCAACATAGGGATAGTCAGCATCAGCTTTGACAGCAAGGCCGTTGCCACAAGCGGAGACGAGGAACTTCGACTTCCACTTGTTGTAGAGCGTGACTGTCGCGCTATCCATGGTTGCTTGAGCTGCCGATGGCTTCAAAGTTCCGGCGGCATAGGGAATCGAATGCGAGCCAAAGGGAACCGCGGGCCCGGCCGCAGCTGCGGGCCCAACATTCAGGGCTCCGACGGTGCCGATGCACAACGCGGCTGCCGCTATCCCTCCACTCACGCGTATGTAGGTCCGGGTGCGCTTGTTGTTGCGGTTGAGGCGGGTGTTCATCTGATCAGCTCCGAGGTCGGGGGCACCAATGGGGATGTTTAGATGATGCGCCACACGAAAACGAGGAACGCTGAAATGTTCGGCTGACCCCCACACGCCGCCTCGGCAACTCATCAAGACGGGCTACGGACCGCCATCTCGATAGTGTGAGCGGGTGGCATTGCGGGAGTCCGAGAGTGACATGCGCCGCGCGTTGGTGGTCGACGACGAGGCTGTGTTTCGCACACTGGTGACCAGAGCCGTCGAGGGCTTCGGCTTTTTGACCATGAGTGTCGCCTCGTCAGCTGAGGCTACGGAAGCGCTTGAAGAATTCGATCCCGATGTGGTGATCCTCGATCTGGCCCTGGGCGAGGGACCGACAGGCCTCGACCTTCTTAAGGTGATTAACACCAACTACGACTGGATCGCAGTGCTGATTCTGACTTCCTTCAGATCACCTGACCTTGTCGCAACCCTCGAGGAACCCATCAATCCAAGGGCGGGTTACGTAGTCAAGAGCGACATCGTCGATATCGAGGTTCTGCGCCAAGCGATCGAGCAAACAATTGCTGCGCATCCGCCGCATCAGCCGGCGGGCGGCGGCGAGCATCCCACGATTACCCGAAGCCAAGCGGAAGTCTTGCGACTCATGGCAGACGGATTGTCGAATGCCGCGATTGCCGAACAGCGCGGTAGTACTCCGCGCGCATTGGAACGACTCATCGCCCGCTTGTACGCAGCACTGGGTTTGATGGATGAGCCGAACATGAATCCGCGGGTTCACGCGGTCCGCATGTATCAAGCTGGCGACATCGACGTGAGATGAGCCAAGCCCAGACCCCGAATCGGCAGCTCGGCATCGACGCTCTGCGCGGCCGGCGCGCAATCTCGCCGATGACTTACTACATCGCGCTTCCCGGCATCTTCCTCATCTCATTTGAATTCGAGCTGCTGCTACCGGATGCAACGTTTGGCGAAGCACTTGATGTTGCTATTGGGGCAACTCTCGCCGCTGCACTTGTGTTGTTATTGGCGGACAAAACACTCTTACGCAATCGCAATATTCGCCCGGTGCCAGTAGTACTGGTGCTTGGCGTGTACTTAGTGTGCGGGCTCGTGCGCGGGCTAGCCGCGGCTGCGATTTCGGCATTTCTGAATACCTCGACCGACGTCAACGCCGCGGCGCGTTGGAGTGGAACGACTCTGCTTGTCGTCGCATGGCTGACGCTGATTGGCATTGTTCTTGGCAACACCGACCGTGACCGCCACGCGACGATGAGTCTGCGCGGTCGCCGCGCCCAGCTTGAGCAACAACGCGATGACTATGCGGATGCGCTTGGCCGAGGCCGCACCACCATCGCTGCGTTGGTGGACTCCGCAGCCGGTCCCGCAATTGAACAATGCGAGGGCCTGATGCACGAGATAGCGATAGACGATGGCTCTGAGTCACATAGCGGTGTGAGCGCGGGGGAGCTTCAGGCTTTGGCTTTTCGTATTCGTGACACTGCCGAAGACGAAGTTCGATCGCTCAGTCACATGCTCGAATCATCCGAGCCACCCCCGCATGACTTGCACACGTCGATACCGCAAGTGCATCGCCCGCCGGACTGGCGTTGGTTCAGACGTGCAATACGCCAGGCCACCGTGATCGACCCGATCCAACCGACAGCAGTTGTGCTCACCTGCATGATCGCGTCAATACCGCTGCTCGCTTTCGCTTTCGGGTTCAAAGGACTCGTGCCCGGCGTTCTCTCGGGCGCGGTTGCGATGTTTGTGATTCTCGTGGTCGCACGTTCACTGGTTACGCCGTACTTGAAGCGCGTGAACATAGGCGTGCGGATCATCTTGTTGCTTCTTGTTGTGCTTGCTGCTGGCGTGGTCCCTGCAGTTATTACCGATTGGTGGTTTCCCGATCCGACGACGGTGCACCTGACTGGGCTGTGTTTGCGCTCGGTCGAGATTGTTCTGTTGTCGGGCCTTGCCTGGGCCGTCGTGGCTTCGAGCACTGCGCAGTCGGCACGTGCGCAACGTGAACTTGCCGCAACGATTGCCGAAATCGAATGGCAGAGTGAGCTACTGCGTCAAGAACTTGCTCAGTTTCAAAGGCAAGCTGCGGAAATCGTGCACGGGCGCGTACAAGGAAGAATCATTGCGGCGGCCATTTCGCTGTCGATGCAAGCGCAACGCTTGACCGACCATGAATCTAATGCTCGAGGCGAGACTCAACAGGTACTCGAATCAGCAATCGAGATTCTTGGTCAAGCACGCGATGACGTTCGATTGCTTCAAGCAGAAGACGCACTTGAATCGAAAGCAACTTTGCGTGAACTTCTGGACTCGATCGCCGACGCGTGGACCGGGGCTGTTGCAGTTCGACTGACCGTCAACGGTCAGGGCAAGGCAAGCGACCATCACGACTTGGACCAACGCGCACGAATAGCAGAGATCGTGCGCGAGGGAATTTCAAATGCTGCTCGA